>JAHFDU010000183.1:0-4510 GCA_023248835.1 Myxococcales bacterium
AAGCCCTCGATTTCGAATAGCTCAAAGGCGCGCCGCCGCTTCGCTCCCATGCGGGCAAGTAGACGATCGAAGATCTGCCGAAGCTCCTTCTGTTCAAGCAGCGTTGCCGGCGAGTGCCCATTGTCGCAGAGCCGCTCGAGTGCACCCGGTTCGCGGCGCAAAAATAGATGGCGAAACCAGGCACCTCGTCGGTGGTTGGCGACCACCCGCGCGGTGATCGCATAGAGCCAGCCGCCAAGGTTGCGGCCGTCAAAGCGCGAAAGCTTCTGGCGCGCGACCAGAAACACCTCTTGCACAATGTCCTCGACTTCGCTGTCGTTGCCGCCAAGCGGCACCACCCAGCGCGCAACCTCAAAAAACCATTCGTCATAGAGGCGAATGAAATCGATCGGCACCGTCGCAACCGTCCGCCGCGACGCCTTGCGCCAGCGAAAATTGCGCTGCCGTTTTGGACACCGGAGCCACTCCCTGCGTCTTACTACGATCGGAATGATTGTGAAAGCTCTCGGGGCGCGACTATCATGCGCGCATGGAAAAAGTGATCGCATCTTTGACGATTTTGTTGGCTTCTTGCGCAACCGGAGGGCCGACCCAAACGACCAAGATTGTGCGTGCCGAGCCGGTCCTCATCGTCGCCGATCGGCCGGTGCAAACTTCGTCGGGAGGAACCTTTACCGCGCCCCGTGGTTGGAAAATGATCCAATCCGGCAACCTAATCACGCTCACCGAACCAGACGGAGAATTGCAAGTATCGATCGTCGACGTCAGTGCCAAACAACTCTCCATCGCAATTGGGCAAGCTTGGAAAAGAATCAATCCAACGCGGATTTCTCTGTAGTCAAGCAGCGTGAGCACGCGATCCCGCATGGAGCCAACTGGAAAGACCAAGTCGTTCCGATGCCGCTTTCGATGGAAGAGGGCGTCAGTGCAGTGCGTCCGGCAGGCGCAGTCTGGTCGAGCGCGCAAGACATGAGCAAATACCTTCTCGTCGAACTCGCCGAAGGACGATTGCCGAGTGGAGTAGAGCTACTCAGTCGAGCGGCGCTGCTCTCTCGCCGTCGGCCGCAGGTGAAAATCACCGACGAGATGAGCTACGGACTCGGCCTGTTCGTCGAGAACGAACATGGCACAACGCTGTTCGGCCACGGCGGAAATAACCTTGGATTCACCAGCGACATGTTGTTTCTCCCGACCGAGCAGGTGGGTATGGTGGTTCTCACCAACGGTGGCAACGCCAATGCTTTTCGCGCGGTTCTGTCCCGCAAATTGCTCGAACTGGTTTTCGATGGAAAGAATTTGTCGGCGGACAAGCTCCGCTATGCGACGACGGTGCGCGCCAAAGCACTCGAACAGATCAACCACAAATTGATCGCGAGCGCCGATGCAACCTGGGCCGCTCCTTTTGCCAAGCGCTATCACAACCAGGCGCTGGGCGAAGTATCGATCCACACCGACGGGAAAATCGCGCTCTTCGACGCCGGGGAATGGAAAAGCGAAATCAAGCAGCTGCGCGAGGCCGACGGAACACTAAAATTGTCGCTCACCGATCCGCCATGGGCAGGTGGCATTGAATTGGTCCCGAAAGCGTCTTCCGGGCATATGTCGCTCATTCTCGATGCCGGACAAGAGAAATACGTCTTTGAGGAGCTCTAGTTATGCAGCAGTCTTCGGTTGAGCGATCCGTCTTGGTTGCAAGCAAACCGTCTTGCGGCCGCTCTTCGCTTCACGCTCTTTGAGCGCTTGCGCTAGCCGCTCGATGTCGTAGTCGAACTCTTTGGCAATCGCGTCGCGGGCTGCCCGAACTTCGTCGACGATGGGATCTTTGATACGCACGGGTTACTCCTCTGTGCTCGGGATCGTGGTCTCGAGATAAACGCTGGCTTTCGTCTCAGGTGTCATTTACTTGAAATAATTCTAGCACACGGGTTACCTGGCGGCGTTTTTTGGGCGATGCCGCGTGGGGTGTGGGGAGGCGATCATCATACAGAGCGTTCTTCTACCTTAACCTGTGGTCCGAAATCCGGGGTCCACTTCACAAGCAACAATCTCTCCAGGGTGCAGTATATTCGGCGGTCATGACTCCACCATCCCACCCGCCTCGCCTGTTGCGTGCCGCTTCCGCCGGTGCCTGGGGCGGCGTTGTCGCTGGCGTTGCCGATTTTGCGCTCGCCTATGGTCGCTCAGGCACTTTCTTGCCGCACGGAAAAATCAAGCTGCTGTGGTTTCTCTGCGCGCTCTACGGCAGCGTCGCAAGTTTGCTTGCCATCGTCGTGGCGATTGCTTCCGCACTACTCTCATCGACAGAAATTGGTCGCCTCTGGCGAATCGCTTTTTGCGGCGAGAAAGACGAGCGCGGCAGCTCTGCCGTCGCACTGATCGTCGGACTCGTCTGCGCCGCTGGCCTTACTGGCTATGGCCTTTTTTATGCCGCGGCAATCGACCTGCAGCGTTTTCATCACCGACTCTTGATTTCCGCCCTCGTCGGTACCACAGCCGCGGGACTGGCGCTCGGCGGCGCTGCAGTGACACTGCTCGTCGCCACCTTGTTGCCGCTGCGCTCGGGGCGGCGCGTCTATTGGCGCTTTGCCACTCCCATCGGCGCACTGGCTGCGGGCTGGGCGCTCGGACTTGTGCTCGGTGCCGGCGCCGTCACTGAAACCGGGTTGTGGCTGTTTGGCCGGCACCTTTCTGTAGCCGCGCACGCCGCCTATCTTGCATTTTTGGCCCTGCCGATTTTGAAAATTTCAGTGGTGCTTGGCGATCGGTTGGCGCGCCTGTTGTGGCCGAAAGTACCGGTTTCGCTCGATAGCAAACTGCGCCGCCCGGGTGGCGCGCTCACCGCGGTCGCGCTGGCGCTGCTGCTGCCGCTTTCGCTGGTCGCTGTGATCAATCGGCACCTGCTTGGCGAACTCGATCTGCGGCCGTTTTTTGCGCCGGCGTTGGCGCTCGGCGCCGCGCTCGGTGTCGCGGTTTCCGGGCGACGTCAGGTGTTTTCGCTCGACCGCTGGTTTCAGTTTGCGCTCATGGTGGCGATTCCGATTGTGCTTTTTTACACTGGCTCTTCGATGGCGAGAAACGATCGGGTGCGCAAAGCCGCAATCTCGTACACCGGCGTTTGCAAGCCCCTCCTCTCCACCATTCAAGCGCTCACTGATTTTGATCACGACGGCTACTCCTCCCTCTTCGGTGGCGGCGACTGCAACGATTCGAACCGACGCGTTCATCCCGGCGCATTTGATTGGCCCGACGACGGCGTCGACCAAAATTGCAATGGCCACGAGGCCACGCTGCAGACTCCGCACAGTCAGCATTTTTCTCCGGTCCCAGCGACGGTGCCGCAAGACCTTAACATTTTGCTTCTCACCATCGACGCATTGCGCGCCGATCACGTCGGCATCTACGGCTACTTTAGGCCGACGACGCCCAATCTCGATGCGCTTTCAAAAGAATCGTCGCTGTTTTGGAATGGCTGGGCGCACGCGCCGTCGACGCGCTATTCGGTGCCAGCGATTTTGACCGGGCGCTATCCTTCGACCATCGCCGTCGGCAACGCCCACTGGCCGCCCAATCTGCTGCCCGAAAATCGGCTCGCCGCCGAGATCTTTCACGACCTTGACTACCACACCGGCGCGACGCTGTCGTACTACTACTTCGAGCCCGCCTGGGGACTCAGTCAAGGTTTTGACGACTACGACACGCACCTGAAATATTTGCATTCGGAAGGAGGCGATCCCGCCGCCACTACTGGATCGTCGGCGCGCGAACTTGCCGATCTCGACATCGCCTACATCGACAAGCACAAGGGCGAAAAGTTTTTTCTGTGGTCGCATTTTTATGACAGCCATTTTCGTTTCGAGCGCCACGCTGAGCCCGCGACCCATTTTGGCGAAGACGAAATCGCGCTCTACGACGGCGAAATCCGTTACACCGACATGCAGCTCGGCCGGGTCTTCGATGCGCTCAAGAAAAATGGTCTATGGGAAAAAACCATCATCGTCGTCACCGCCGATCATGGCGACGGCTTCGGTGAACACGGGCTGCCGCCGAGTCAGCGCCACGGTTATCATCTTTACCGCACCGAGACCAAAGTTCCGCTGATGATTTATGTGCCCGGCCTCAAGCCGCAGGTGGTGAGCACACCCGCCGGCCACATCGATATTTTGCCGACGCTGCTCAATCTTTTGCGCCAGCCCGAAAATGCAGAACCAACACTCGCCGGCGACAGTCTCTTGCGACAGATGCTCGGCGCCGAAGGTCGTCGTCAAATATTCCAAGAGGTTTGGTACGAGGGGCCGACTTCACGCAAGGCAGTGGTCAGCGAAGATTGGCACCTGATCGCCAATTTGGTTCCCGACGGAACCTTCGAGCTCTACCGATTTGTCGACGATACCGCCGAGAATCGCGATCTGTACGGCGAAGGAACCAAGCAGGAGATCGAACTCAAAGCGCTGTTAGGAAAATGGATGGATGAAGTTGCCATGCCGGCGGATTTCCAAAAACGCGCGCAGGG
>JAHFDU010000183.1:4520-7745 GCA_023248835.1 Myxococcales bacterium
TTTCTATCGACGGCATCGATGTCAAAACACCGAGCGTGATGCCCGGCACCGACGCCGAATTTTCGCTCTATCTGCACGGCCTCGCCGAGGTGCCGGCAGGTTGGCGTCTGTTCACCCATCTGACCGCGCGGTCGGGGCAATTTTTGAACGGCGATCACGATCCGGTCGAAAACTTGGTTTCGCTCAGCGATTTTTCACCCGGGCTTTACGCCCGCGATCGGGTGGCGGTGCGAGTACCGGCCAATTGGCCCGAAGGTCCACTCACCGTCGAGGTCGGTCTGTGGCGCGGCCGCGAGCGGGCCAAAACTTCGGGGCCGCATTCGCTCGGCGACCAGGTGCGGGTGACCACGATTGAGGTGCAGCGTTGAAGCACTGTCGCGCCCTCGCCATTCTCAGTTCGATTTTCATTTTCGGCGTCCTCGGCTATGTGTTCGCGCGCAGAATTGGTTATCCTTACGATCTGGAATGGATGGAGAGCGGCACGCTCTGTCACGCCTTGCGCCAATCTGAAGGCCAGGCGATCTACGGACCACCGTCGGTCGATTTTATTCCGTTTCTCTACACCCCGCTCTATCCACTGATCTTGGCCGCGATCGGAAAAATCACCGGCATCGGTTATTTCGTCGCGCGCTCAATTTCGATCTTGTCGTTTTGGGTGGCGACGTTTTTGGGCTACCAGTTCGCCCGCCACGTCGGTGGCTCACGCTCAGCCGCACTGTGCGCGATGGCCATACCGGCGGCGGCTTTTGCGCCCACCGGCGCATTTTACGATCTGGCGCGCGCCGATTCGCTCTGTCTCGCCTTGATCACTGCGGCGATGTGCATCGGCTGGATCGGGCGGCATTCGGTAAGAGGCGCCATGTTCAGCGCGCTTCTGATGGTGGCGGCGTTTTTTACAAAACAGACCGCATCGCCGTTCATGGTCGCACTCGGCCTGGCGCTGCTGCTGGCCAACTGGCGCATGGCGCTCGGCTACGGCGCCACCCTGGCGCTCGTCGGTGTTCCGCTGCTCTGGTTGTGCAATCACATTTCGCAGGGGTGGTTCTGGACCTACGTTTCTGTGCTCCATCGCCAGCACCTCTTCTATACGGTGCGGGCTTTTGTCGGCACCCCGCTGCATCTCGTCTATCTCACCGTCCCCGCCCTCGTTGTCATTCCCTGGGCGCTGTGGCGGCGGCGCTCGCCCGATTTGATCTTTGCAACTTGGCTCGGGCTCACCGGTGCATTTTCCGCCTGTCTCGGCTTTGGCACGCAGTGGGCCTATATCAACGCTTTTATTCCCGGCGTTTTTTTTGTCAGCGTTGCCATCGGCAGCGCCGCCGGTCGCTTGGTCTCGGATGAAACTCCGCGTCGTGCTGCGTTGGTTTTTCTACTCTGCACAACTACGCTGGGCATCGCGCCGGGCGGGCTGCTCTTCATCGAGGAGCACGAAGATCACGAATGGCATCCGAGCGTGCCCAACCAAGTCGGTTACAACTTGAAACCGTTTTTGCCAACCAAGAAAGCCCGCGCCCAAGGCGATGCGGTGATCGCAGAGCTCAAGCGCGCGCCAGGAGAGGTGCTGATTCCATTTCATCCCTTTTATGCTCATCTTGCCGGCAAGAAAACGTTTGTGCACGAGATGGGAGTCAAGGACGTGGCGCAGTCCTATGGCAGTCCTAAAGATCTGGCGCAGGCAATCAGCAGCAAACGTTTTTCATTGGCGATCTTCGACGATCGCATCGACTCGAGTTGGCAATTTTGGCCGCGCATGATGCAGAACTATCAGATCATCGGCCATGTCGACGGGCCGCCGACGTTTTCTGGCGCCGCCACCACGCCGCGTTTTGCTCTGGCGCCGCGCAAATGAAAACGCTGGCGGTACTGGTAGGTCTGCTGGCGCTCTGCGAAACCGGCTGGGCGATCTACGCGCCCTACCGCGTGCCGAGCGAAGCCGAGTGGCAAGCGGCCAGCGCCGAAGTGCGAAAACATCTTGGGCCTCACGATCTGATCGTTTTTGCACCACTCTGGATGGATCAAGTCGGTCGCCAACATCTTGGCGACAAGATCCCGCTCGAGATGGCGGCCCGCGCCGACAACGATCATTACGACCGAGTGTGGGAAATTTCGCTGCGCGGCGCGCATGCTCCCGACGCCCGAGGCGCCAAAGTGATCGAAGAAAGATCGTTCGGCTCGCTCACGCTCCGGCTTTTTTACAAACCGATCGAACCGGTGAGCTACGATTTCACCAGCCATTTTTGGCAAGGGCAAGTGAGCGAAGTCGATCGCCGCGGCATCGAACAGCGACGCTCGACCACCCTCCTGCCGCGCGTGCTCGAAGTCGACTACCAACCGCGTCGCGGAATTTTGGCGCCGGTAGCGGGCGATCACATGACGCGGATTGAGTTCTCGAACGTCGCGCTGCAGAGCCGACTTATCGTCTACACCGGCGTGCATGACTATTACGCGCGCAAAGTCGCCGATGGCGCCGTTGATTTTCGCATTATTGTCGACGGCATCGAGCAGGCGCACATCGTTCATCACAACCACGACGGCTGGAAGCGCTTTGAGCTTGCGACCAGTGCCGGATCGAAAACCGTGCGCTTCGAGATCTCGTCCCCCCAGCCAGCGTGGCGAACTTTTGGTTTTCACGCGGAGGCGAGATGAAAAATCTCCCTTCGACGCCACACCAACCGCTCATCCTGAGCCTGTCGAAGGACGGTGAGCGGTTTTCAGCGCTCGTGATATTCGTTGTCACGCTCGCCCTCTTGATGCTCGGCAGTCGCACCCAGGGCAACGTTCGCGACGAGGGCTACTATTTCGAGGCCGCCGAGCAGTACTGGAGTTACTACGGCGATCTAGGCGAAAACATTTTGCACCACCATCCCGCGCGCAGTTTTACCCGCGCCGCCATCGATCGCGGTTTTTCGAATAACCACGAACATCCGGCGCTGATGAAAACGCTGTTCGGCGTTTCCTGGCGGGTGTTCCATCGCGCTTTCGGCCTTTTGTCGGAAGAGGCAGCGCTGCGGTTGCCGACTCAAATCAGCGTTGCGCTGATGGTGATGTTGATCTTTTTGCTGGCGACCGAATGGTGGTCAATGGCGGCAGGATTTGTCGCCGCCGGTTTGACCCTGTTTGCACCGCGACTGTTTTTCGACGCGCAACTGGCCACCTTCGACGCGCCGATCGCCGCGCTCTGGGTGGCGACGGTGTATGCCTACTACCGATCACTGTCCGATCGGC
>JAHFDU010000184.1 GCA_023248835.1 Myxococcales bacterium
GTCTCCCTCGCATGCGCCTTTGAGCGCGTTGATTTAGTGAGGGATGTTAACCCATCACCTCGTTCGCGTTCGAGGCCAGCCACTTCATCTAATCTCCCACGCCCACGAAACTGACGGACCACGGACTTTCAGCGACTAATGCTGCGCCACCAACCATCCGAGCACGGCGATGAGGCCAACAAATTCGAGGAGCGTGACCCGATCGCTCGCTGGCGGCGCCTCTTTACCAAACGCGCGCACCAGTGACGCCAGCGCCAGCAACAAACAGAGCCCGTCTTTCGAATAGAGCCACGCCAGCAGGAACGCGCCGGCGACCAACATGCGGCCTAAGCGTCCGAGCGCCGAAAAAGCGCGACCGCCGTCGAGCTGCCACACTGGCAAGAGATTGAACACGTTGATGAACGCGCCGGCATGCGCAATCGCTAGCCACGCCGGCCAGCCTGAGCCGCGACCGACGACAAACGCGATCAACGCGGCGCCGAGGCCCCACACCGGCCCCGCCAGGCCAATGCGCGCGTCTTCGATGGCGGAGGTCGGGCGCGCTTTAAGTCGGATGAAAGCGCCAAAACCGGGAATGAACATCGGCGCCGTCGCGGGCAACCCAAACGCGCGCATCGCTGCGACGTGCCCCATTTCATGCACGTAGATCGAAACCACCAGGCCGACGCCGAAACGCCAACCGAACAGCGCCCAATAGGCCGCCATCGACAGCAGCATCGAAAACAGCGTCGACACTTTGGTGAGACCGAGCAGTAACAACTTCCCTTTGGACAAAAACGCGATGACCAAAAACTTGAACTTCCACAAGAAGATCGCGACCACTCCGAACGGGCCGAGCCGCTTGGTCCAATTTGGGGGAGGTGGCGTCGGCGGCGCCTCTGCTACTTGCGCGCTTAGTCGCGCGATGCGCTCGCCGATCACTTGGTGTTGTCGCGCCTCAGGCGGCAGCAGCGTCAAGGCCTGACGCCACTGCATCAGTGCACCGCCACGATCGCCGGTCGATTCCAGCTGCTCCGCCGCTTGTGCGATCTGCTTGAGCTCGTCGGCATGCACCAGCCGCCGACAGTTCGGGCAGGCGAGCATCTGCGGCGGCACCGTAGCGCCGCAGTCGGAACAGTTGGTCATGTCGCCGGCGGCGACGCGGCTGCCGTGAACGGCCCGGCGAACACCACCGCCGCTCGGCGATTCATTTTCCACGCTTCATAGAGCGCAAAGCCGATGACTATCCAGCCAAGAAAATTCTGCACGCCGGCCAAAATCGGCGCCGTCGCTGAGATCGCAAACAGCAGCACCAAAAAAACGCCCACTGCCAACACCGGATGGCGCTGGTAGGGATTCGCTTGCTCAGCGGCTGCCGGTTCTGTCGGCGTTTTGGCGGACACTTTAGCCAGCGCAAGCGGCGCGACGGAGTCGGTTGTCGTCGCTGCTGTTTCGGTCTTCGCCACCACCGCTTTTTTTTCCGCCGCCTGCTGAAGCTCTTGGTAGACCGTCGGCATATAGGAAGAAACGATTGAGCAGTAGGTGAGCACCATCGCCACCAGTTGAAACTTCCAACCGCCGCGCCCACCCGAGGCCTTTCGAACCGCGCCACCGACCAGCAGTCCAACCGCGATGGCAATCAGCCCAAGCTGGTAGCCGGTGATTTTCAGCACGGCAAAATAGAGCACGGTGCCGGCAAGCGCCGCCGCGCTGCCGAGTCCAAACACCCGCGCCCAAGTCCGCCAGCCAACCGGTCTTTGAAGATGAAGTTCGATCGCACGCTTACACGCACCGCAAAGCTGCTGATCTCCCACTGTCCAGTACTCGGTCGAAATCGCCCGCTTGCAGCTCCCGCAAGTAGCAACGGCGGCGGCCATTTCAGCGTGTTCAAACTGCATCGGCGCATCGCTATCGGCCATCCGTCAAACCTACTCGGTTCGCGGTGAACCAACAAGCGCTCGTCAGGGGCGCCCGAAAGTCCGGGCGCCGCCGACAGCCTACAGCTCACAGCCAACAGTCCGGAAAGTCATGATGTATTCACGCTTCCTATACATCTCAGTCAGCGACGAACAACACCAGTAACGGAAATTTGCTTCTTCAGTCACTGTCGGCTGTCGGCTGTCGGCCTGCACAACCGTCGGTGAGCCGATAATGGAGCGGACTTCCGAGCACCCCTGCAAAAGAAGGCGATTTACGTCACATAACCATAAGTCAAAAATTTGAAAAAAAAAAAAATGGTTAGAATATTAGGCATGCGATCAAACCTCAGACTTCAAACCGCTTTATGGCTGATCGCTATCGCGGTCGGTCGCTCGGCCGCTGCCGACGAGCAGGCGGCAACTACGCCCCCACTTGCACTCTCGGTTCCGACGGAATCTTGGCAAGCCGTAATAAACCAGCCGGTCGTCCTCAAGTTGGTCGGCGGCGCCGAGCTGGCTGCGACTCCAATTGCATTTGATGAACACACCGTCACCCTGACCGAGACTGGCACCGGTCGAGTTATCTCCCTCAGCCGCGATCAAGTGCTGACGTTGACGCTTGTACCCACAGCCGCGCCTGCAGCCAACGCGAGCCCAAGCGCTGTCGAGTCTGCCGCGGTTCAGGCGCGCGAGTGGTCGAGAAGCGACAACCGCCACATCGGGTTACAAATCTTCGCTGGGCCGGGTAATTTGATGATCGATTTCGATTACCGGCCATTTTACGGATTTGTCGGCAGTTCGTTCGGCTACCCCTTCATTTTCAGCGGTCACTACGGCGCCGGCGCGATCGGCCTCGGTGGCACCTGGCGCTTTTCTCTCCGTAGCAACTGGAGTGTCGACGTCTTCGGCATGCTGCTGCCGACCTGGTGGGACGGCTTCTCGTGCGGCATTGGCGCCGGCTTCGGCTTTCACTACACCTCTCCGATCGGTTTCACCGTCGCCTTCAAGATTCCGTTTTTCGGCCTCGCCCCCGGGAACATTTTTTCGAATAGCTACAGCGGAAATTCCGGATCGATCAACAGCGGCTCTACCCTTATTGGATATTTCTTTATGGAAGCGGGAATGTCGCTGCCGATTATTTCGATGGGATATCGCTTCTAAAATCTGAAAAACTTAGCCGTCGCCGTTGCGCTCGCCGCGCAGCCGGGCTGATTCGGCGATCAGCTCAAGCGCGCGGGCTTTGACTTTGCGCTCGATATCCGCCGCTTGCGCTTGCAAATCGGGGCCAGAATTGGCAGCCGATTCTTCCTTGAATACCGACTCCGCAACCCGCTCGGCTTCATGCTCGTACATCGAATTGTGCGCGCCCTCGGATTTCAAAAAGTGCATGCCGCGCTGCTGCTGCGCGACGTGGGTGAGTTCGTGCGCCATCAGTTTTTTTTGCGGCGTGCGCGGCGCCTCTTTGGCCAAAATCAGATTAGTGCCACCGATGGTAAGCGCTTCTGCTCGATGGCGCCGGGTCATGGCTTCGGCCAGCGGCCCGCGCACCACGCGCGCCTGCGAAAGATCGGCGCCGGTGCGCTTTTCCACTTCTGCCCGCACCCCGGCATCGACGGGCTCAATGCTGCCAAGACCGACGATGGCTTTGCTAAACAGTTTGGACAGTCGCGCCGGGTCGTAGCGACGAGCGACGTCTTCGTCGAGCTCGCCCTTTTTCAGGCGCTCGGTTTCCGCCTGTTCATTTGGATCTTGGTCGCTGCCGTTTTCGTCGTTTTTGGGCGGGGCCATGGGCGCTCTTTTATCCTCTAGATATTATCGGAAAAAAAGCGAACAAGTTGCGCTAAAACCGCTATGATTCACCTGTTTTCGTAGTATTGCTTACGCCTTCGACGGGCTGTTCATAGTACTCGGAGGTCAATTCGCGCGATTCGACACCGCCCCCCAGCGCCTCTTCGAGAAATTTGGTCTCATCGACACAGGACTGCCCCTTGATGCACTTGACCTGCACCGAGACCTCTCCCGTCGGAGAAATGGTAATTTCGAGCTCTTTGCGCTGCGCCATCGGCTACTCCCACTTGCCGACGCTGAGCTTGACCGAGCCGTCGGCTTGCACGTTGTTGGCGTCGACCTGATACCCCTGATCTTCAAGCGCCACCAGCACCCGCTGGTAGGCATACTTGGCGTTGATCTCTTGCGCTGCCACCTCTTCGGTCACGCCACGGGTGGTTTCAATGCCCCACCAATCGGCGACCAATTCATAATCGCCATTTTCATTCTTCACTACACCAATATCATATTTACCCATATCAATCGAGACTTCAGCTTTGAGTGTTTGACCTTTGTAACCGCGCACGACAACACCCTCTTCGGCCGATTGATATTTCCACCCCAATTGATCGAGCGCTTTCTTAAGCGACACCAAGTCTTTTATTTTCGTCGCAACTTTCGTGAAGTGAGACATTTAGACCTCGATCTTGCGTTCCGGCATGCCAAAACGATCTTTGGCTTTGTCTTGCGCGTGCCCACTAGAAGCCGCGCGCGCGCGTGACTTGGCCCAATCGCGCATGAAGTCGATGCCCTCTTTCATCGTCACTGCCAACGGCACAATCTCGCGCACCGAATTGCTGAGGCCCTCGGTGGTCAAATCGCCGCCAGTGTCGAACGCATCATAGAGGGCGCTCACCACCGCTTGTTCTATTTCGGCCCCCGAAAAATCGGGCGCGCCTTCGACCAATTTGGCCAAATCGAGCAGCTTCGGATCGCGTTTTTTCTTCGACAAATGAATTTCGAAAATCGATTTGCGCTCTTCGCGGCTCGGCAAATCGACAAAAAAGATTTCGTCAAAACGGCCTTTGCGCAAAAGTTCCGGCGGCAGCGCTCGGACGTCGTTGGCAGTGGCGATAACAAACACCGGCGAAGTTTTTTCCTGCAGCCAAGTAATAAATGTGCCGAACACACGCGAAGTGGTGCCACCGTCGGACATGTTCGACGATCCGGTGCCGGAAAAGCCTTTTTCCATTTCGTCGAGCCACAGCACCGCCGGCGCAATCGCCTCGGCAGTCTTTATAGCTTTGCGAATGTTCTCTTCCGACGCGCCGACCAGGCCGCCGAAGATCTTGCCGACGTCAAGTCGCAACAGCGGCATTTGCCAGGCGGCACCGACCGCTTTGGCGGTGAGCGACTTTCCGCAACCGGGCACGCCAATGAGTAAAATTCCCTTGGGCAGCGGCAGTCCAAAATCACGCGCCTTCGAAGTAAACGCGCCGCGCCGTTTTTGCAGCCACGACTTCAAAATCTCGAGGCCACCGATCGAATCGAGCGAATCTTCGGCTTCGTAGTACTCGAGAATTCCGCTCTTGCGAATGATGTGCTTCTTCTCGCTCAGGATGGTGTTGACGTCGAAAGTGCGGTTGCGCACCAGCGACTTGGCGAGCACATTTTCGGCTTCGACATAGGTGAGACCGAGCGCCGCTTCGGTCAGCCGCTCGCGCCCTGCCGCCTCCGCCGCCATTCCCGGCTCGACGCCGGCGGGCAATTCTTGCAGCAGTCGATTGATGATGCTCTCGATTTCGGCGCGATCGGGCAGGTCCCAATCGATCACCGCCATCTCTTTTTCAAGCTCGGGCGGCACTTTCAAAATCGGTGACAGCAAGAGAACATTCTTCTGCGATTTTTTGAGGTCATGCGCCAAGTCGCGCAGCTTGCGCACGATTTTTGGATCGCCTACGTAGGCGTGAAAATCGCGCAGAATGTACAACCCCTTGCCCTCGGCCTTGCCAATCTGATCGAGCGCCTTCATCGGATCGAGTACATCGCCGCCGCGGTAGTCGCCCGCCAGCGGCACCATGCCGCGCGTGATCGACCAAGCCACCAGCTTGCGCTCTTTTTTGAGGGCAAATTCGCGCAGCGCCTTTTCGACCCGCGCCTCCTCCGACGAGACCAAGTAAATCAGTGGATAGCGAGCTTTGACCAAGTCCTCTACTTCACGCGCACTAGAGATATGTTCGGTCATGAGCCCACGATCATAGTCTGCCGTCGCCAGACGGTCCAATCAAAAAAATGTAACCGTTCACGTCCGCGACGACCCGCTCGCCCTGAGCTTGTGCTTCGACAAGCTCAGCATAATCGGGGCGGACTTATGGCCGCTCATCCTGAGCCTGTCGAAGGACGTTGCGTTGCGCTGCGCTCAGAGTGCACGGACATGGGGTGTGAACGCTTACAAAAAGGTCACCGACTCCACCAATTCTCCACCACCAAACCCTTGACGCGTCCAAGGTGGCGCAAGTTGCGGGTCGAAACCACAAGCCCACGCTCAAGCGCCGTGGCGGCGATCAAGACATCTTCGACGCCGATTCTCTCCCCTCGCACTTCCAAGTTGGCTAAAATCGCTCCCGCCCGCTTGGCTTCGTTGTCGCCGATCGGCAACACGGCGACACGACTGAGCACGTCGCGCTCGATGCGTTTCCACAAAAGTTCACCGTGCGGATGTCGAGCCGCGCCAAAATACATTTCCATCACGCAAACGGCCGAGGTGAACATGGCTTCCGCCGGCAGCGCCCGCAAATGCGCCATCACCGACTCGGACGGCACTTTTTTTATCACCTCGGATAGGACATTGGTGTCGAGCAGAACTTGCCTCATTTGCGACGGCTGGCACGACGCTTCAGCGGAAGCGCGCGGGAGGTGTGACTTCGGCGCGCTTTGGATATCTGGTTGAGTTCTGAAAACAGCAGATCGTCTTGGTCGAGCCAGCCCTTCACGTCGCTCAGGCGAGGCGAGTATCCGACGTCGTCGGGCGGCACCAACTTGGCCATCACTTTGCCACGCCGCATAATCGTCACCGAAGCGCCGCCAAAAGCGACGTGCCCCAAAAGCTCCGACAGTCGCCGCTTGGCCTCGGCCACATTCAACGCCAGCACCGCGTTTCGCTTCTTGGTCATGATGGTCATTATAGACAACTTAACACAATCAGCAAGCTTGATCGCCATCCGAAACGCGCGAGACAAGCGCGCGGCGGGGGGGTGAGGCTGAGCCGGACCTTAATGGTCCGAGTGCGAAGCCGAACCGGCGGGCTTTGCCCGACGAGGGGGTTCGGCCCGAGCCGGCGCGAATGCGCCGAGCGCGAGGGCGAACGGGAACGTCCCCCGGTGAACGGTTACACTTCGCGAAGCGAACGGAGCAGACCTTTGGCGTCCTCGGTCTTGTCAACCGAGCTTTGCACCGCGTCGGTGAGCGACTGTGCTGCGGCAGGGTCGGCAGGTTTGTGCTCGGCCACCAAGTCCTTGGCCAAGAGCACGCTGGTGCGCAGCTCTGACAAGATATCATTGATGCCGTGATAGACCTCTTCGACGCGCTGCTTTAGCGCCGCATCGCCGCCACCGCTCGGCGGCGCAGCTGCCGATGGTGCTGGCGCCGCAGCAGGCTGAGCGGCAAGTTTGATCTCAAGCTCACGGATGCGCGTTTCCGCCTCTTTGAGCTTGTCCGACCCCGAGGTCAATTCGAGAACCGACAATCGATCGGTCGCCTCTTTGTGCGCGTGCTTCATTTTTGCGAGGTCGGCTTCGACCGCCGCTTTGTCTTTGACCCCCTGATCGTGCTGCTTGCGCGCCTGCGCTTCGCTGTCGATCTTTTCTGAGATGGCGGTGCGTTTTTCCGCTTCGAGTCGTTTTTGCTTCTCTTCTAATGTAGCCAGCTCGGCGCGCGCTTCACCGGGCTGCCGGGTCAAAAGTGCAATCTCCTCGCCACTCGAATCAACCGCGCCTTTTGATTTTTGCGCATGGTCTTCCGATTCTTCGTGACGCTTCTGCTGCCGCGCCAACCGTTCGCGCAGTT
>JAHFDU010000185.1 GCA_023248835.1 Myxococcales bacterium
GCCGGTGCGGGCGTTTCGTGGGGTTGGCGGCGAGCCGATTTTTTTTTCGAGCGGCAAAGGCGCCACCGTCACCGACGTCGACGGCAATGAGTACATCGATTACGTCGGGTCGTGGGGGCCACTGATCCTTGGCCATGCCCATCCCGAAGTGGTCGAAGCGATTTGCAAAGCAGCTGAAAAAGGTTCGAGCTTCGGTGCGCCGACTGAAGCCGAAGTGGAATTCGCAGAAATTCTTGGTGGCGCGTTGCCTTCTTTAGAAAAAGTGCGTTTGGTGTCCTCGGGAACCGAAGCGACGATGGCGGCGCTGCGGGTGGCGCGCGGATTTACTGGCCGCGAACTGATCGTCAAAATCGACGGCGGCTATCATGGCCATGCCGACTGTTTGCTGGTGTCGGCAGGCTCTGGCGCAGCGACGCTTTCAATTCCCGGCTGCGCTGGGGTCACGGCGGGCACGGCAAAAGATACCTTGGTGGTGGCATGGAACGATCTGCCAGAAATGCAGGCGCTGTTTGACATGCATCGCGATCAGATCGCGGCGATCATCGTTGAGCCAGTCTGCGGCAACATCGGCTGCGTACCGCCGGCGCCCGGTTATCTCGAAGGACTGCGTGCGCTGACGAAGGAAAGTGGCGCGCTTCTGATCTTCGACGAAGTGATGACTGGTTTTCGCGTTGCCTGGGGTGGCGCGCAACGATTGTACAACATCGATCCCGATTTGACCTGCCTCGGCAAAATCATCGGCGGCGGTCTGCCGCTAGCGGCGTATGGCGGTCACCTCGAGATCATGGCGGTGGTCGCGCCCGACGGCCCGGTATACCAAGCCGGGACGCTGTCGGGAAATCCGATCGCGGTCGCCGCCGGAAAAAAAACCTTGGAAGTACTCGGCCGAGAAGGCAATTACCAGTCGCTCGAGCGACTGAGCGCGCGCCTGACCGACGGCCTGGCGGCGTTTGCTATCGAAGCCGGCGTCGCTCTGCACACCAATCGGGTGGGCTCGATGTTCACCGGGTTTTTCTCGAGTGAAAAAGTCACCGACTACGCTTCGGCCAAGCGCGCCGACAGCGCCCGCTTCGCTCGTTTTTTTCACGCCATGCTAGACAGCGGCGTTTATCTCGCTCCGTCGCAATTCGAAGCGGCGTTTGTCTCGCTGGCGCACGACCGCCAAACCATCGACCGCACACTCGAAGCCGCTTACGGCGCGCTGCAGGCGATCTGATTCGTTCGGCTCTTGCACGTTACCAGCGCAGGCTTTGGCGAAAAGTTGGTCGCGCGGCGCGAACGAAAATCAGCGGGCGCGTCTTCAAAGCCAACCGCAATTTGTAAGGCTGCCGACCCGGAAGAAAATCGAATTCACGATCGCCTCTTGCGGCTGCCGCTTCAATGCAGTGCGCGAGCAGCACCACACCGGGACTGAGTGATTTCGGCAAATCGAGACTGCGCCCGCTCTGGTAGTGGTAGACTTTGCGATTCCAATGAATGTTGTACGCTGACGCCACCGGGCGACCGTGCGCCTCGAGCCAATGCAAATCGAGCGCGCTTTTTTCGAGCAGCGCAGGCAACACCAGATCATGAAAGGCGGCAAAATGCGTCGAGGCAAAGACGCCCGATTTTCCCGCCGACCGCCAGCGCTCGCCGTGCAATGCGGCGAGTACCTGCTTGCCCTCGGCCAAACTGCCGCGATCGGTAGCGTGCCGAAAGTGAACACTGTCGCCGGCCCATTTAGAAAAATCTTTGCGGGCGCGTTGCAAATGCGCGCGACGCGACGGCGAAAGCTCGGCGAGATACCCCTCGAAGCTCGAGGCCAAGGGAATGTAGGGCGCCGGCGCGCCTTCGACCATGTCGCCGCCAAAACCGCTACAGCGCAGCGCGTGCACCAGCTCTTGGTTGGCGCGATTTGCACCATCCATGCGTGGCAGCAGCAATTCGTCGATGTCGCGCTGCTGCATAAGCCAAATCGCGATCGCTTGCGCCACCGCGAGCTCTTCACCGATTTCGACGATGGGGCCAAGATAGTCGGAGCAGATTTCGTCGCTCTCATCTTCGCCCGACCCACTGAGCTCTAAGCGACGCAGCGGCAATACGCTTCGGTGCCACACCCGACGACTCACCAGCAGCAACAGCCCGATCAGGCGGCGCTCTCGTCGCAGGACCAGCGCCTGCAACCGTCGACCGTCGAGCGCGCCGAACACTTGCCACCAGGCCAGCTGCCACAGCGGCGTCAGCACCGGCTCGTTGCTGGCGCTGCGACAGAGCAACGCATCCCACTCGGGCGCTAGCTCCCGCAGCCTACCGACGTCGCTACAGAGTTCAATCGCGATGGTCATCGTTGCCGACGCGTCGCACTCAAAAATGGCAGCGCCAAGGTGCCGCGAAAACAGGCGCCGGATTGCCCAAGATCGACTGCCAGCCGCCGCACGTTAAGCGCGTCGAACTCTTGCCACAGCGGCATCGCACCCGTCTTGTAGCTGAAGCCGAGTCGATAGCCCGCCCCGGTCACGGCTGCGCGCAAACCAGCATCGTCGTAGATCGGTTTGCCAGTGGGGTAGGCAATCGCCAACGGAGCTTCGCCAAGCTCGCGCACCAGATCATCGCGGGAGCCTGAGAGCTCGTCGTCGAGCGCTGACTGCGGCAAGGTCTGCAGCACGCGATGGCTGCGGGTGTGCGAACCGATGGTCATGTTCGCTTGTTTCAAAGTGCGTACGTCGTCCCAGGTCATAAGATGAGAGTGGGCAAATTGTTCGTCCTCGGCGTCGCCCCATGCCACTGCACAAGTGTCCGCCAATTCGGCCAGGAAGCGATTTAGATCGAGTGCAAACGTCGTCTTGATCACCGCGAGCAGCACCGCCAAGACTTTTTCGCGCTCGGTCAGATCTAGTTGCAGATGGCGCGGATAGTTCATCTCGATACGTGGCTTGGTGGTGGACTTGACGAGATACGCGACCAGATCCCACCAAAAAACCTTCCGCTTGGTCAAATAATCGGTGGCCACAAAAAACGTCGCGGCCAATTGCGCGCGAACCAGTTCTGGCAACACGAAGTCGACATTGTCGCGATAGCCGTCGTCAAAAGTTACCAAGAGCGGATTGGGCGGCAGCTTTTCGCCGTCGACAAACGCCATCAAAGTTGCGAGCGAAACCACTGAAAAATGACTCTTCATAAATGTGAGTTGCGTGCGAAAAGTCTCTACCGAAGCATCGATCACATGTTCGTCAAAACGCGTTTCTTCGATCTGGAGATGAGGGAGGACGCGATGATAGCTGACCACCGTGAGCACATGCGCAGGAAATTTTGCGCGCCAACGCAAAATCGGCGAAACGCTGCCCTTGCGATCGAGCAGTTCAGCCAGCCGCTGTCGTCGAAAGAGGGCACTCACCCGGTCAGTGTATCGCGAAATAGTGCAGATGCGTGCGCACTGGGTTACGCTTTGATCGTGATCGTTTTTTCGCGCGAGGTTTTTGTCTGCAAGTGTCCGACGCTCGAACGGCCGAAAGAAAGGCACCCCGAGTTGAGGTTTTCGATAGGAAAAGCGAGCGATCTAGGCAGGCTCGATCGGTCGCATCACAACGCTGCTCACCTGAAAGAGCTGAGCGAGAGACTTGCGCGCAACGAGTATTGGCTGCTCGGGGAAATCGACGGCCAGATCGTCACCTATACCTGGCTACACACGCTTGGGCGCATCGAGTACCGCTATCTACCGAACTGCGTGTTCGAGCAATCGGCGCAAGCCGGGTATGGCTACGATGCCTGGACGCCGCCGGAACTGCGCAGTCGCGGCCTGCGACGTCACGCGTTTCGCGAAGAGCTGGCGGTGTTGCAGGCGATGGGAAAACAGTGGGAAACCAGCTTCTTCGTCAAGCAGCAACTCGAAGGCGCCACTCGGTCGCTTGAGCAAGTCGGCATCGCGCTGACACCACTGTGGCGCGTGCTGCTCGGCAAAGATCGCAAACTCTCGGCTGAGCGACTCTGCGATGACGATCTGACCAAACCACTCTTCTAGTTTTTGTACTAACATGCCCAATCTTTCATGCCGAAAATTACCTACTTGCCGCTTGGCATCGTCGCTGAATGCAGTGACGGTGAGACGGTTTTCGCCGTCGCGCAGCGGGCCAAAGTGCCGATCCCCACCGCCTGCGCCGGCAAGGCCAGCTGTGGTTTGTGTCGAGTCAAGATTGTTGCGGGCGAGCAATCTCTGCCACCGATCGGTCGCGAAGAGACCAAGCATCTCGGCAATACCTATTTCATTACCAAGCTTCGCCTCTCCTGCCAGGCCCGCGTGCACGGAGACGTCACCGTTGCCCTGCCCGATCTGACCAAACGAAAATAGGCGCAATACATGCGCCGCTGGTCCACCTGCTCGCACAGTCTGCGGCGATTTGACGGGAAATGGCCGATCTCTCGTTGGCCCGCAAACTGCACTGTACGCGACAAAGAGGAGGCAAGAAAATGGAACGTCCTACACAGATCATGGTAGCGGTGGATTTTAGTAGAGGTGCATTGCGCGCGGTCGAGGCTGCGGTGAAAATGGCGGAGCGAGTGCACGGCGAGCTTGATCTGGTGCATGTGTTCTCGTTTTCTCTCAAACGGCTGGTGTTTTCAGACGGCGAAATCGAAGCCATCGGCCAAGCCGAAAAAGCGCTCGCCGATTTGCGAAAAAAACACCTACCCGGGGGATTGACGGTGCGGACGCACATCAGTCTCGGTACTGCCAATGTGGAGCTGCTGCGACAGATCACCGCGCTCAAACCCGATCTAGTTGTGGTCGGCAGCCGAGGCGCATCGCCGCTCGGGCGCATGCTGCTCGGCTCGGTGTCGCGCTATCTGTCAGAGCACAGCGCGGTTCCGGTATTGGTCGTCCCGGTCGATCGCGAAACGCAAGCGGAAGCTGCACTGACGCCGATCGAATTCAAGTCAGTGGCGGCCTGTTCTGCCTGCGGGCACATTCGGCGCCGGCTCGAGTCGCACGCGCACTGTGCACACTGCGGCGCCAGCCCAGCTCACTGGGACACCGCGCCGCTGCTGCGCGGTCCCGCAGACGCCGACGAGGCGGCAGTCGGCGCTCCGCTGCAGGCCGGCGAAGAAGAGTCGATGGCGCGTACGACAAGCGGCACTTCGGTTGGCTTCTGTACCAGTTTTCCAGGCGGCGAGCGAACCGACGTCAATCCAGAGCTGCGCATTCGATTCTAGACTTTTCTTTTTGCGCGGTCGCGGCGATGATGCCGGCGAGATGTCGCCCGACTACAAATTCTCTCAGGCCGATGGAGTCGCAACCATCACGCTCCATCGGCCCGACACCCTCAATTCGCTGACGTTTGATCTATACAAGAGTCTGCGCGATCGATTTGTCGCGATGGCAGAGGAGACTGAAGTTCGAGCGGTGATTCTGACCGGCGAGGGGCGCGGTTTCTGCTCAGGCGGCAGCGTGCACGACATCATCGGACCGCTGCTGTCGATGAACGCCCCGGAGCGACTGGCGTTTACCCGTCTCACCGGTGAACTCATTTTAGCGATCCGCCGTCTGCGCAAGCCGGTGATTGCGGCCATCAACGGCGTCTGCGTCGGTGCCGGCGCAGTGATCGCGCTGGCGTGCGATTTTCGCGTCATGAGTGAGAGCGCAAAAATTGCTTTTCTATTTGTCAAAGTCGGGCTCGCCGGTGCCGACATGGGCGCCGCCTGGCTGCTACCGCAAGTGGTCGGCCTTGGCCGCGCCACCGAACTGCTGATGCTCGGCGAAAAAGTGACCGCTGAAGAGGCCCTGCGCATCGGCCTGGTCCATCGTGTCGCGGCGCCTGAAAAGACGCTCGAAGAGGCGCGCTCGCTCGCCCAAACCTTGGCGGCAGGCCCCTCGTTTGCGCTCGGCATGACCAAGGAGATGCTCAACCGCGAGCCGGTGCTAGCACTCGAGGCAGCGCTCGAAGCGGAGGCTCAAGCGCAGCAGATTTGTATGGCGACGGAAGATTTTCGCGAAGCGCACGCCGCGTTTGCGCAAAAGCGTTCGCCGCAGTTCAAGGGCATGTGATTTTTCAAAAAACACCAAACTTAATTCAGCACACGGAAGCAGTGATTGGTCAGTGACCGCCGGTTGTTTTGACCAGGGGTGCTCGGAAGTCCGTGCGCCGCTGACAGCTCACAGCCGACAGCCTACAGTTTCGGATTCATTCATGAAATCACCTACTGTAGTCCTCCTTGCAAGAGCGAATTTGCGGGAGGGTCAGCGCGATTTTGCGATTTTTCTCCACTGTCAGCTGTCAGCTGTCAGCTGTCGGCTGTCGACGGTGGTAAGAATTGCTTACCGCGAATCGACGCCGACTTCCGGGCACCCCTGTTGTTTTGACCGCTGATAGCTCTGATTATCGTTTGCGAATTTTTCGTTTGAAGCGTGTTTTCTTTTTCGGTGGAACCACTTTGGGTGGAGCGGTCAATTTCGAGCGCAAGGCTTGGGCTTGGCTGTTTTGCGGATCGAGTGCCAACACCTGTGCGACATCCTCCTTCGCTGTATCGGGATCACCGACGAGTGAAGTCTGCGCCTCGTTAAGTTTTGCTTTCACCAACTCTAGTACCAGCGCCCTTTTCAGATTCGTGGCGCGCAAAAAAAACAGGCTCTGCTTATCGACCTTGTCGAGCGCCGCTAGCCCCTCCTCGATCCGGCCCCCGTCTTTGGCGTTTTGAGCGCTCTTGTACAGACCATTTGCGACATTTTCACGCTCGCTCGCATGTACATAGTCAACAAACGTCGCTACGGCTGGATCGAGGGCGGCGGCTTTGCGAAAACTCTGCAGCGCCTGAGCGAAATTTTCCTGATTGAACTGGTGAACCCCTTGCCGAAAAGCCAGCTCGGCGCCGCCCATCACCAGCGGTTGCGACGGCGGCCAAAGTAACCGATAGACGATCAGCAAAAAAGCCACTGCGGCAAGCGTACCAAGCACGACCAGTGCCCGCTTTGGCAATGGCAATGGCGATGGTGCAACCGACTCTTCGGCGAGCAGCTCAAATGGAACCAATTCAGGCTCGGGCTCACTGCTTGCTTCCGATTCCAACACCAGCACGGTCTGGCCAATCTCGATCCGATCGCCAATCTGCAAATCGGATTCGGTCACCTGCGCGCCGTTGACGCGGGTGCCGTTGCCGGAGCCGAGATCGATGAGCCGAACCGTCTCGCCGCTGCGAAAAATCTTGATGTGGCGACGAGAAACCGCGCCGTCGGCCAGAATCAAATCCTGGTCGAGGCCACGGCCAACGTGCAGGGCGCGCTGAAGCTCGACCACTTGGCCGGCATCAACTCCCGAAAGCACGCGCACGCAAACATCGCCCATTGCTTTTACATTAGCATTTTCTGGTGTACATCGAACCTTATGCCCATCGAGCTCAGTCGACGAATCAAGGAATTGCCGCCCTATTTGTTCGCTGCAATCGACAAGAAAAAAACCGCGCTCAGGGCGCAAGGAAAGGATCTCATCGACCTCGGCATCGGCGATCCCGATCGGCCGACCCCAAGCCACATTGTCGCCGCAATGGCGGCGGCATGCGCCGAGCCACGCTACCATCGCTACCCAACGTACGAAGGCATGGCCGCATTTCGCCAGGCCGCGGTGGTTTGGTACCAGCAGCGCTTTTCGGTTTCACTGGATGCCGATCGCGAGTGCTGCGCGCTCATTGGATCCAAAGAAGGCATTGCCCATTTTCCCGTCGCTGTTCTCGACCCGGGCGACCTG
>JAHFDU010000186.1 GCA_023248835.1 Myxococcales bacterium
AGATCTTTCCGAGCTCGATCGAGCCGAATTCGGCGCCTTTCAACCGCCAGCAATTCGCCGCTCTCGGGAAACTGTGTGAGGTACAGGTGTTAGCAACCGTCCCCTGGTTTCCATTTGTCCATCGATCCATGAACGCGGTGCCAGCGCAGGAGGAGATCGACGGTCTTGCGGTGCGCCATCCGCGTACGTTCTATGTTCCCAAGTGGAGCGGCCTGTCGGCGGCGCTGCACGCGGCTTCGATTTTTCCAGCTTTGCGCGGCTTGCGCGATCGCTTCGATGTGCTGCTCGCTGCCTGGGCCTATCCCGACGGCGTCGCCGCGGTGCTGCTCGGTTCGCTCCTCGGTCTACCGACGGTGGTGAAGTTACACGGCTCGGACATCGACGTACTGTCCGAGCGCATGGCGCCACGCCGGCAACTGCGCTGGGCGCTACCAACAGCGCGACGCGTGGTCGCGGTCAGTCAAGCGCTGGCCGACAAAGCGATTGCGCTCGGTGCACAATCCGATCACGTGGTGACGGTGCGCAACGGCGTCGACACCGGCCGCTTCTTTCCCGGCGATCGCATGGAGGCGCGAAAAAAACTTGGCATCGATGCCAAGCGAGTGATTCTTTTTGTCGGCCGGCTCGAAGCGGACAAAGGAATCTTCGAACTATTGGCTGCGCATGCCGAGCGATCGCGGTCGGACACCGAGACGTTGCTGGTGCTCATCGGCGAGGGCAGCGTGCGCGCGCAGGTGACAGAAACACCGTCGCTGCGCTGTCTAGGCGCGCTGCCATTGAGCGAGATTCCTGACTGGCTCGCCGCCAGTGATTTGCTGGCGCTGCCGAGTTATCACGAGGGACTTCCCAACGTGATTCTCGAAGCCCTCGCCTGCGGCCGGCCGGTGGTGGCGACCAGCGTTGGCGGAATTCCCGAGCTCATCACGGCCGCAACGCTAGGCGAACTGGTGCCGCCCAAAGACGCTCGCTCTCTGGCGCAAGCGTTGTCGCGGGTGCTGTCGCGTGCGCACGATCCAAGCGCGATCGTTGCGGCGTCGAACACGCGCTCTTGGGCGCAGAGCGCAGCCGAGCTTCACCGGGTATTGCAAGAGGCTCTCGCTTGAACATCCTGTATCACCATCGCACCCGCGCACTGCAGGTCGAGGGCGTGCACATTCGCGGTATCGTCGACGGCTTGCGCCGACTTGGTCATCGCGTCGATGTGGTGTCGCCCCCGGGCGTTACGCTCGAAAGTCAAGCGACGACCGCGGGAGCGCCAGCGAAAACGCGCTGGAGCCTGCTCTCTACACACGCGCCCGAGCTGCTGTTCGAGAGCGCCGAGATTGCTTACAACGGCTACGCCTATCCAATGCTGGCGGCGCGCCTTGGACTGAAGGACTATCAATTTATCTACGAACGCTACGCGCTTTTTTCTGTCGCGGGCGTATTGGCGGCGCGACGGTACCACTTGCCGATTGTGCTCGAAGTGAACGACTCGGCGGTGGTGTCGCGCATTCGACCACTGAAGTGGCAAGCGGCGGCGCGGCGCGCCGAAAAGTTCATCTGGCAGCGCGCCAGCGCAGTGATCACGATCAGCGATCATTTTCGCGATCTGATCGTCGACGCCGGAGTGAAAAGGGCGCGCGTCCACGTCATGCCCAATGCGGTGGATGAACAACGATTTGCGACGCTGCCCGACTCCGCCGAGCTGCGTCAGCGACTTGGACTTGGCGACAAGACGGTGATTGGCTATCTTGGCGCGCTCAACCACTGGCGTCGACTCGATCTGCTGCTCGAGGCGTTCGCCAAGGTTGCCACCGAGCATCCGCAAGCCACGGTGCTGCTGGTCGGCGAGGGCCCGGATCGTGAGGCGCTACAGGCGCAAGCCCAGGCGCTCGGATTTTCGCACCGTGTTCAATTTGTCGGCAAGGTCGATCACGGCGCCATTGTCGACTACTTGATGCTGCTCGATATTGCCGTCATTCCTCATTCCAACGATTATGGTTCGCCGATGAAACTGGGCGAATACATGGCGGCCGGCAAAGCGGTGGTGGCTCCGTCGCTGCCGCCGATCGCGCAGGTGGTAGGAGCAGGCGAGGGCATTTTGTTTGCGCCGCTCGACGTCGATGAGCTGGCGCATGCTCTTGAGCGCCTGCTTTGTAATGAGCCGCTGCGGCAGCAGATCGGTGCGCGCGCGCGCGAAAAAGTGATGACACAGTATGTGTGGCGACATCATGTGGAAGCGACGTTGCAACTCGTCGATGACATCGGCAAGCGCGAAGAGGGGCTGCCTTGAACTGGCGCAGCCTGTTTAGGCCAGCTGCGCGTCTGTTGCCGTCGCGGTGGCTCATCACCCGCGGCCCCAGCGATCGCTCCGCGATTGCGCTCACCTTCGACGACGGTCCGCTCGATTCGACGCCCGGTTGTCTCGACGTTCTTGACGAACTCGGCCTGCGCGCCACTTTTTTCGTGGTCGGAAAAGAGGTACAGGCCCACCCCGACCTTTGCCTTGAGATGGTTGGTCGCGGCCACGAAGTCGCCGGGCACGGCTTTACCCACAGCTATTTTCCCGCGCTCGAATACCGGGCGCTCGCCGACGAACTTGCCCGCACCGCCGAACTCTTGCCGCCGCAACCATTCCGTCCTCTGGTCCGGCCGCCAGCGGGAGCTATTTCACCGACCTCGCTCTGGAATACCATGCGTTCCGGCTACACTACGGTCCTGTGGTCGCTCGACTGCTTCGACTGGCGCACGCAAGATGCAAGCGAGATCGCCACCGAACTTGAACAGGCTCGTGCAGGAGACATCTTGCTTTTGCACGAGGGCAGCGCACCAACACTCGAAGCGCTGCGAGTGGCCAAAGCGGCGTGGCAGCGCCGCGGACTCGACTGCGTAACCTTGAGCGACCTGTGCGGTCTATGAAGAAACCGGAGACCGAAGTGTGGCTCGATGAAGAGCCCGGCGCAGGCGAAGCCTTTGCCGACCTGCGTCGGCTGTTTCGCCGCGCCTTTAGGCGACCGATGGTGCCAATCGCTATCGCACTCTGTTTGTCGAGCGCATTTGTGGTTCGCCGCATGCTGCGTCACTCGGTTTCTGAAGCCCAGGTGGTGTTTCGCGCGATTGAGCCGGCCTCCAACGCAGCTTTCAGCGTACAGTCGCCCAATCAGCAGCTGCGCGCCTACATCTTGGATGTTGCATTCGCTGCGCCAGAGCTATGGCCGCTGATTGAGAAATACAACCTCTATCCGGCGCACCGCAAACTAGACCGACAAAGCGCCATCGAAGCGATGCGCGACGACCTCGACGTCACCCTCAAGCGCAACTACTTTCTCGAGGCTCGTGCCAAGAACGAAGATGGCTCAGAGGAAGAGCGTTCAGCCCGCATTGCCATCTCCTTCGTTCACCGCGATCCGGTCACCGCGCTGGCGGTGGTCCGCGATCTCGGTACCCTGGTCAGCGCGCATGAACAGCGGGTTCGCGAGGTCGAAGCCGGCCAGGCGACAGCGCTGATCGAATTCCAGCTCGAAAGTGGCATGCAAGCGCTCACCAAGGCACTGCGCACCCAGAGTGAGAATCGCCTCGAACAGCTGCGCGCGACACCGCTGAGACGGACCACGCTCGAAATCGAACTGCGCACGCTCGACTCTGAAGTCAGCGAACTGGAACGGCAACTGGCCGGGCTGGAAAAAAAGAAGACCGAGGCGGACTTGCGCTTGGCTTTAGAAAAACACGCCCTCGGTCTCCGCTTCGAATTGGTCGACGTGATCCCGCCGCACCGTCGCCTGCTAACACGGCCGACCGAATTGGCGCTCGATGGAATCCTATTCTTGCTGCTGATTTTTCCGCTGGTGACGATGGCGGTGGGCGCGCTCGACCCACGGGTGTATGGCTCTGGCGATGTCGCGCGACTCGGGCTGCAGCCGCTGGCAGAAGTACGCGCTTATGCAAGCGACAATGTTGGCGCGCTCACCGAACGACTTGAGCGTGAAAATGGTGTACAATGAGTAGGCGATGGATTTCGAAGCCCGCACGGCTCGTGACCGGCTCGACCGGCTGATCTCGTATGCGCTGCGAGCGCTACGCTTTTATTGGCTGATTGTCGGATCGCTGGCTCTCGGTGGCAGCGTCGCGCTCACCATCGCGCTCATCAAACCGCGGGTCTACAAGTCCGAAGCGGTGATGGTGTACCACCCCGGCATCCGTTCGGAATTCGGTGGCGACGAAGGCAGCGAGCGCACGCTCAAGCTTGGCCAGAAGCTGAAAGAGGTGCTGCTGTCGCGGCCGCATTTGCAGCAGATCATCGATGAATTTCGTCTTTATCCTCGTATCGTCGAGGAGTGGGGCTACGTCGATGCGGTCGACGAAATGCGCACCCACATCAATTTTCGGGTTCGCGAAGGCAACACCTTCTATTTGTCATTCGAGAGCGGCAGCGCGGCGGAGGTCCAAAAAGTAACCGATCGTTTGGCGCATGCACTGGTCGAAGAGAACAGTCGAGATCGGGTGGCGCAAACCGAGGACGCCAAGAAATTTCTCGACAGCCATCGCCAAGAGGCCGACGCCGACCTGCGCGCGCACGAAAAAAAATTGGCTGAATTCCTCGCCGCCCACCCTGAGTTTGCCAAAGAATCGGCGCAGGCGCAGTCGAGCGCCGGCACCGCCATTCGCGCCGCCGCCAGCAAGCAGGACCGCAAGAACGATCCGGCGCTGGCGACGCTTTCGCGTGAACAGGCGCGACTGCGCGAGCGGCTGGACGGCCCCAAGCCAGTGACCCATCGCGAAGAGCTGGCGCTCGATCCGCGACTGGTCGCCGCCAAAAATGACGCCGAGACCGAATTACGCGCGGCGCAAAAAGACGCCGCTGACAAAGCGGCGCAGTTCACCGAACAGCATCCCGATGTGCGCGCCGCCAAATCGCGACTGCGGGCTGCCGAAAGTCGCCTACAACGAGCCCAGGACGCCCTCGCCCAAGCACAAGCCACCGCCCGCGGACTGCAGCCGTGGAGCGAACCGGCGCCGGCGCCCGGCGTACTCGAAGCGTCACTCGAAAAAGTCAACCGTGAAATTTCCGCCTACAAACGCAGCAAAAAGAGCAGCGCGGCTCCCTCGGCGGGCGAGGCGGCGGCTTGGATTGTCGAGCTCGAAACCGAGTGGACGCAGCTCAATCGCGCCGTCGCTGAAGCGCGCTCTCGTTTGCAGCAGCTCGACGACAAATCGTTCAAAGCACAAATGGCGGAAAGCGCTGCCACCAGCAATGCGCAGATGGCGATTTTGGAGCCGGCCTACAAGCCGACGCATCCCGATCGAGCCAAGCTCGGCCGCACCGGGATCGTACTGCTCGGTGTGGTGCTATCGTTTTTCCTCGGCTGCCTGCTCGCTGTCGCCGCCTCACTGTTTGATGACCACATTTACGACCGAGTCGACATTGAGCGGCTCGAGGTCGCACCGCTGGTCGGCGTCATCCCGCGCGATCGAACATCGCGCAAAGTCAGGAGATCCGGTGGCTGACGCGCCCAAGCATCCGTCGCAGTGGTTCGACAAAACCTTGAGCGATGAAGAGCGCGAGCGCAAGGATACCTCGCCGATGGGACGTGCGGCCGACGCAGCGAAGCCAAAGCGCACGGGATTCTTGGAACCCAACGATTCGCTGATGATGACCCAGCCGGCGCATCGGCTGGACGCCGCCGAGATGGTGAAGGCGGAACTCGCCCGCAACAAGAGCGGCGTCGACAAGCTTTCCGGCAAAACAGCCCAACCTCGAGACAACGACCTCGATGCACCACCGACGATGAAACAGCTGCCCGCCCTTCTGCCCACACCTGCGGTGGAGGTGTCGGGTTCCGGGCAAGCGGTACGCGTGCTGCGCCTTGAACTGCCGACAGCGCCCTATGAGATCGACGAGCGACTGGTGCTCAAGCGCGAACCCGATTCGGCCCGCGCCGCCAACTATCGAGTGTTGCGCCACCGTTTGTCCGAGCGTGGCGACCCCCGCACGTTGGTGATCACCAGCGCCGAACCGAAAGCGGGCAAAAGCACGGTGGCGGCCAATCTTGCGTTGGCACTGTCCGAGTGCGGGCGGGCCAAAGTGTTGCTGGTCGAAGCCAACTTTCGCCATCCCCAGCTCGGCGCGCTGTTTGGTTTTTTTCCCTCTGCCTGTTTTCACACCCAGCTTACTGCGCACAAAGATCGTCCGCTCGATCCTTGGACGACGGTCGAACTGTATTCGCCCACCTTGCAGGCGATCGCGGTCAGCCCGTCGCTCAAGTCGCAGCCGTTTGACGATGGGCCAGCGTTCGCGCAGGCGCTGGTACGGTTGCGTCTCGGCGGCTATGACTATCTCGTCATCGATACGCCTTCGGTCCTGGGCTCCGCCGACGTCAACCTGGTCGTCGCCGAAGCCGATGGGGTGTTGGTGGTGGCGCGCGCTCGACACACTCGCAGCCGGGAGTTGCGCCGCGCCGTCGAGCAGCTAACGCCCTGCAAAATCCTCGGCGTTGCGCTGCTCGACGTCTAAAAATAGGCACGGTAAGCAAAAAACACTAAACTTCTTTTCCCCTTTGCTGCGGACATGATAAGCAGAAGAAGAGGACCGCACAGTGCGGCATGAGGACGTCGTGGCGACCAAGACCTCTAAGAGTTCAAAACCGAAGAGTGCCAAGCCCGCCAAAAAAAGCGCTGCGCGAAGGGGCAGCGACGATCACGACGAGGACGCGAGCCAGCGCGACGCCGAGGCCGAAGACGAAGCCGAAGAGGCGGAGCTGGCAAGCCTGCCAAAGAAGATCGCCGCCAAAGAAGCCGAGTCGCAATTGATGGTGCCAGCGCGCCAGTTGACACCGCAGGCCAAGGCCAACCTCAATGAGTTGATAAAAAAGGGCGTGCCCTTTCAGGAAGCGCTCAGACAAGCCGGCACCTGGGAAACGTTTGTTGCTCCGGTGCGCGAAGAACCAGCCAAGTTGGTACCTGGCGGTCGCCCCTTCGGCGAGCGTGGACCGCGTCCACCGCGCGGCATGAAACGCGTACGTTCGAACGACGGCGATGAGGACGAGCCAGTCGGAGAAATTGAAGCGGACGATTAATCGCCTATGCGCGCGACAGTAACCGGCGCTTCGGGCTTTGTCGGCAGCAATCTCGCCATCGAGCTTCTCAAACAGGGCCACCACGTGCGCGCGCTCAGGCGCGACTCGAGTCAAGTCGGGCACCTCGCTGAATTTCCGATCGAGTGGGTAAAGGGCGAGCTCGGTGATGTTGATTCTTTGAAGCGCGCATTCTCCTCGAGCGACGTGGTGTTCCACTGCGCTGCTTTGGTGTCGATTCGCAAGCGGCTGTCGCCGGAGTTGGTAGCAACCAACGTTGACGGCACGCGCAATGTGGTAGCGGCCGCCAAACGCGCGGGCGTCGCGCGTCTGGTGCACTGTTCGTCAGTGGCAGCGGTCGGAGTTGCCGAGGCCGGCGAAGTCGGCAACGAAGCGACGCAATGGAATTTTTCCGACCATGGGCTCGCCGATGGCTACGCCACTACCAAACACCTAGCCGAAGAGCTGCTCGGCGAGCAAAAAGAGCTCGACGTAGTGATCGCCAATCCCGCCTGCATGTTCGGGCCGTACGACGCCAAAAGTGCTTCGGGAAAGTTGATCGTAGGAATCGTCCGCCGGCGCGTGCCCGGCTACCCTCACGGCGCGAACAATTTTTCCGACGTGCGCGATGTCGTCCGCGGCATGATCCTACTG
>JAHFDU010000187.1 GCA_023248835.1 Myxococcales bacterium
AGCGGGTGGAGTACTCACGCAGCAGTTCATCGCCGACCATGGTTTCACCCGCCATGCCGGCCATCGATTCTGAGAACATCTTGAGCGCATCGACGACGATAGTCGGCGAGGCTTTGCGCAATTGGCGCGCACCGAGCGCGATCTGTCGCAACTCCGCCTGATTGAGCTGGCGAAACAGCGAGCCCGAGAGCTCTGGACCAAGCGCGAGCAAGAGCGCAGCGGCGCGCCGTGCCCCCGGTCCCGACTTTTCCGTCACCATCGCTTCTGCGTTATCCATTGATGTCACCAACCCGCTCATCCTGAGTCCTGATCCCGTGCTTCGACGTCGCGCTGCGCGCTATGCTCAGCATGCTCGGGGAGTTATCCATTTTGCTTCTCCATTGCCGCTCGCCCTGAGCCTGTCGAAGGGTTGTCGGAGTCGTCTGAGATCCAAGCGCGCAATAGGTGCGCTGCCTTGAGTGGATCGGTGCGAGTCAGTTCGCGTGCGCGCTCGCGCAGCGTCTGCTCAGGATCGGCCAAGCCGAGCGTCGCGCCGCTCTGCTTCTGCAGATCGGCCAAAGCTGCCTGCGATGCGGCGGCGGTGGCGGCTTCGATTTGCGAAACCCGCGATCCCGGCACCAGCACCGGCTGAGTCTCAACCACTTTCGGTTTGCCACCGCGCAGCAGCAGGAACAGGCCGACGATCAGCAAAAATGCGACTCCGCCACCCGCGGCATACATCCATTTCGGCGTCTTGGGAACAACCACTTCGGGAGGAGGAACATCGGTCGAACGGGCAAACACTTCGCTGGTGATTTCAAATTGATCGCCGCGGCTGGCTTCGAAGCCGGCGGCACGTTTGGCCAAATCGCCCAGGCGCGCGACTTCGGCCTCGGTGCGCGATTTGCCACCGACGCCGTCGACCAAAATCGCCACCGATCGTTTGAGCAGGCGAGGCTGACGCGAGACGGTATTGGTGATGGTTTTCGATACTTCCCAATTGCGTACCGCTTCTTGGGTGTTGGCGACATTGCTGTTACCGGCCTGGCCGTTGGTGGTTGGCAGCGTGCTCGGCGCCACTGGCTGATTGGCAGCGGCTCCCACCACCGACGGCAGCGGAGTGGCCGAATTCTGCTGCTGATTCTGATTGACGGTACGCTCGTTCTTGAGCACGGTGGCTTCGGGATCGACGACTTCCGAGTTGGTGTTGACCTCCGCGCTGTCCCAGGTGCTGAGGACGCGAGCGACCACCGCGCCCTGGCCTACCCACGGCTCGAGCAGAGAGACGATGCGCTGCTCGACTTCATGATCGGCCGATTGTTGATCTTTGATGATGTCAGTCCAGGCGTTGGCTTTGGTCTTGCCCTCAAGCACTGCGCCGCGACCGTCGACCAGTGTAACGTCGTCGGGATCGAGATTGGGCACTGCGGAGGCGACCAAGTGACGAATGCCAGCGACCTGCTTTTCGCCGAGAAACATTCCGGCTTGCAAACTCACCACCACGCCCGCCATCGCTTTGTGATCCTCTTCGCGGTACAGCCCCTTTTCCGGCAGTGTCAAGTGGACTCGCGCCGAGCGCACTTGCGCAAAACGGCCGATGGTGCGCGCCAACTCGCCCTCGAGTGCTCGCCGGTAGTTCACCTTTTGGGTGAATTCAGAAACCCCGATGTCGCCATTGTTGAAGATTTCAAAGCCGACGCCCGACCCGACTTTGGGAATCCCGGCCTGCGCCAGCAAGATGCGCGCATCGTAGACTTTGCTCGGCGGCACCGCCAGCGCCGCTCCGGCGGCTTCGAGCCGGAACGGAATGCCGGCTGCTTTGAGTGACGCTTGCGCTTCGGCCGCGTCCTCCGGGCTGAGGTTGGTAAACACATACTGGTACTGCTTGTCGGGGCCGAAGTTATTGTAACCGTAGAACGCCCCAATCAAGAGGACAGCGATGAGGCCAGCGCCGATCAGCCAACGCATCGTCCCTTGGACGTCGTTCAACTTCTTCGACAAGTCGCGGAGTTGCTTGAATAGAGGCTCCATGTCTCCCTCAGATGTTCATCCGCATAACGTCTTGGTACGTTTCCACGATTTTGTTTCGCACTTTGACCACCAAACGCATCGCGATGTCGGCCTTGTCAAACGCGATGGAGGTCTCGTGTAGGTTGCCTTTGCCAGAAGCGAGCTTGAGCGATTCGGCGTCGGCCTCGAGTTGCAAATTGTCGACGGTGGCGAGTGCCTGCTCGATGGCGCCGGCAAACTCTGTTCCGGCTGATTTGGTGGCCATCGCCGCCGCCGACGGCATCAGCTCTGGGTTTTGAATCACCTGCGTTATGTTGGCTACGTTCATCTTTTCCCTCTAGATTCCTATCTACTATCGATTAGATATCGATTGCTTTGTTGGCCATCGTTTTCAGTGTTTCAATTGCCGAAGCGTTGGCGTCGTACGCACCCTGTGCCGAAACCAGGTTGGCGACTTCGTGGATCGGATTGACGTTCGGCATGGTGACGTAACCATCTGCATCGGCGTCGGGATGGCCGGGATTGTAGACGCGCTTGCCAGGCGTCTCGTCCTCCTCCATGTCTACCACCCGCACGCCCATTGGCCCTGCCGCGCCCGGCAGGTTCACTCCCGGCATCGGCATCGCCGGCATTCCAAAAGGAAACAGCGCCACCAGTGTAGTATCGAGTACTGGCGTCATCGGCGCATTGCCGACTCGCATTTCGACTCCCAGCAATTCGGAAAAACTGCTCGATTGGAACACTGGGTCGATGCGGCGATAGGGCTGCCCGTTGGGGCCGCGCGTCGATTCAGCGTTGGCCAAGTTCGAGGCCGCGGCGTTGACCCGAGCTCGCTCAGCCGACAAACCGGAACCGCTGATCGCGAGCGCTGAAAAAAAATCCATACCCATCTTTCCCCTCCTCGTGCCTTCTGCCGCTGCGGCACTTCTCTGCTGACTACACACTACATCTTACACACTACACACTACATCTTACATACTACACATGACTGCTGCCGCTATGCGCCATCTCCAGCGACGTAGCGCAAGATGCCGAGTTTTTTGCTCGTTGCGCGCGCGCTGGCGTTGTACTGAATTCCGTTTTCGGCCATTTCCACTTGGGTGCGCTCGACATCGACGCGGTTGCCGTCCTGTCGTGCGCTGCCTTGGGCGTTGATGATCTCGGTCTTGGTGTGGGCCACCAGCGATCGCAATCCGGTGCCTTCACCGCCCTCGACTGCAAACTCACCCTTGGCATCAGGGTCGCCCGAGTCTTGGTGAAAAACCGAGGTCAGCGCGACTTGAAAGCTGACGTCGCGGGGTTGAAAGCCGGGTGTGTTGGCATTGGCGAGATTTCCCGACAGCACGTTCTGTCGCATCAGCCGAGCGTCGAGTGCCCGCTCTAATACCTGAAGCGTGACATCAAAAAGTTTCATGGTGCAGATCCTCCTGCGAAAGTTGTGCCGAAAAATTCTCGTGCTCTGGTGTGACCTCGGCGGGCCTGACCAAGTGCCGAGAAGGCTGCGCCAGGGTGGGCGTTTCGCGCAGCTTATTGCGTAGCGTTCGAAGTGCGATGCCAAGCAGTCGCGCCGCGTGGGTGCGATTGCCGCCGGCACGACGCAGCGCTTCGGCGATCGCCAGGTGTTCGAGTGCGGTCAGGTCAAGGGGCGCACCGTCGGGAAAATGGTTCGAGGGCGGCTCCGCAAATAAACCGCCGGGAGCGGCGATCGTACCTAGTTCAAGGCCAAGATCAGCCGGCCCAATCAGTCCGTTTTTGGTCCGAATCAGGGCGCGCTCGAGCAGGTTTCTGAGCTCGCGCACGTTGCCTGGGAAAGCATACTTGTGCAGCAACTCGAGCGACTCTTTGGCCAAGTCATGAGTCTGACGCCCGAGCGCGGCAGCCGCTTCGTCAAGGAGATGGCGCGTCAAAGGTTCGATGTCGTCAGGACGGCGACGCAGCGGCGGCAGGGTGATCGGAAAGACGTTGATGCGGTAGTAAAGGTCGGCGCGAAACAGTTTTTCGGCCACCATCGCTTCGAGGCTGCGATTGGAAGTGCAGATGACGCGAACGTCGACCGAGATTGGCCGCTGACCGCCGACGCGATCGATTTCGCGCTCTTGCAGCACGCGCAATAGCTTGGCCTGTAGACGGAGCGGCATTTCCGAGATTTCGTCGAGCAAAAGGGTGCCGAGATGTGCTTGTTCGATGCGTCCGGTGCGGCGCTCGCCAGCCCCGGTGAAGGCGCCGCGCTCGTGGCCGAAGAGTTCGCTCTCGAGCAAGTCGTCTGGAATCGCGGCGCAGTTGACCGCCACCCAGGAGCGCTCGGCCCTGAGTGAATGGTTGTGAATGTAGCGCGCGATCACCTCTTTGCCGGTGCCGCTCTCGCCAAACAGCAATACAGTGGTCGGCGCCATCGCGACGTCGTCGGCGGCGCGCAAAACGCTGCGCATCGATTCCGAGGCAGCAATGATGCCGCTTGCAGACGACGAGTTGCGCTCGCGACTCATTTGGTCTCACCGTTTCTCGAGTACGCGGCTGTCGCGGGCTGATCGCCTGCAGGAACGGCCAATTTGCGGGCGTGCTCAACACCCGCCTCGGCAGCGTGTAGTTCAGACGCGACTTCAAGCGCTGGGTTGGCAGCAGGGTCGCTGCCGTCGAGTCTTGCGCTGTTGCGATCGATGAGCGACCCGAGCGCCGCCCAGCGTTCGGTGGCGTGGCGTTTTTTTCCGATCCAAGTCCGCGCGAATTCGAAGATCACTCCGGCGCGAATCGGATCATCGCTTTCGACATACAACTCGGTTGCGCGCAGAAGATGGGCCTCGAGCTCGAGCGGCGGGCACTCATATACTGTGGCGGCCAGGATGTTGGCAGCAAACACGCGAGCTCCCATTTTGACTGCGATCTCGGCGGCGGCGTGGGCCATCCGATCGGCCAGCGGCCCGTGCTCTCGACTCGGCAGCGCCAAATAGAAAGCCAGGGCGTTTGCTTGGTCCGATTTGTTTTCCGCACTTTCAAGACCAGCCAGTGCCAAACGCCGGCAAAGCTCTTCGGCTGAGGCGCACAGTGGCGGCCGTTTGTTGGAACTCATTCGCTTCACTAGGCTGACGATCGCGTCTTGAACGTGGCCAGAATAGACTTGCGCTCGCGCCCAGCGTAGGTCGAGCTCGGTGCCGATCGGCTCGTCAAAGGTGTTGCCGTTGAACAGCTCTCCGGCGGACCCGCGGTGCAGGCAGTTTCCCGTCAATTCACAGTAGCGCGCCTGGGCGAGCAGCCCGAACGGATAGGAGCCCTCGGGGATACGGTAATACATCGCCGCAGTTTCGACTTCGCCGGCCGCCGCTTTCAGATCTCCCAGTCGAAGGGCAGAGTAGGCCTGGTGCTCCCCTTTGAGCGATTGCTTGAGCAGCACCTCGGCCTCTGCAAAGCGGCCAGCCACGAGCGAGCATTCCGCTCTGGACTCTGGCGTGTCGCCCGGGCAGGCCGAGCCAAGATGATATTGAACCGGATCATAAAAGAAGAACGGCACCTGATCGTTGTTGTCGCGCCACGGCAGACCGCGCAGCTGAATCAAGGTCAAGTAAGCGGGCCCTGACGCCTTGCCCGGCAACTGGGTAAACGCCGCGTCGATGGCGCGCGTTTCGCAGCGCAATAGCACGCCGGTCTTGGTGACTTCCGCATGCGGGCAGAGGTGGCTCTTGGCCTGCTCGTATTTTGCGACGATGCGGAGAGCGTTCTTGCCGCGCACTTCGATGGTGCCACTCATCGGGTCGATGTTGAGGCTGAGGCCGGAGGTGCTGCCGACGTTGATGCGTTCAACGGCCAAGGTGGTGGCGATTGGCAGCACGCGGTGTAGCGAGGATGCGGACGATGTAGGTTTTGTGGTCTTACTGTGTGCCGGCACTGCCAAAAACATGGCAGACGACAGCAACAGGCCTCGCAAAACTCGCATGCGCAGATGCTTTGCAGGAAGCGGGCCGAACTGTCCCTGCACATTTATCGACCGATTCGAAATGGGAAAAAGTTGCTTATTACCGAGGGAAAACGTGCCGAAAAGCGCGGTTCAGAAAAGGGGAATGCTTGTCAACGGCGTGGCACTGTCACAGGCCTGGCATGTCACCCGACTGACGTGTCGCGATTGCGACGGCGCAATTTCTCGACCAGCGTGGTGCGCTGCATGCCGATGAGTTCGGCGGCGGCTTTTTTGTTGCCTGCCGATCGGTCGAGCGCAGAGGCGATGTAGGCATCTTCGATTTGTCGCAGCATCTGCGGCAAGTCGATCGGCAGCTGCAAAGCAGAGCCAAGTACTTGCGCCAACGTTTCGGTGAGATTATTTCGCGCCGCGGAATCGAGATCGTCATGGCCCATCGGCGTCGAGGCTGATCTCGAGACTATCTCCGACGGAAGCGCGAGAGCGTTGGTGGGCAGTCCGAGATCGTCGAGCGGCTTTTCTGCCATCGGTGAAAAGGGCACCACCGGACTCGGTTGTGCATGGAGCGCAGGCTCAGGACGGGGCGCAAATCGGAACGAAGAAAAAGGATGGCTGTCGCCTTGCGGTACGCCGCCGCCATTGCGCATTCCCGGCGGCAGATCTTGCAGCGTAATGGTGGTGCCCTCGGCGCACACCGAGAGCCGCTCGGTGAGATTCTCGAGCTCGCGGACGTTGCCCGGCCACTCATACCGCTCGAGCACCGTCAGTACCTCGGGCGCAATCGGTCGCGTCTCGTTGCGCAGCCGCCAAAAATGGTGCACCAGCTCGGCAATATCGCCGGTGCGTCGACGCAGCGGCGGCAGCTCGACTGGACAGACCAACAATCGGTAGTAGAGATCGCGCCGGAAGCGGCCAGCTTCGACTTCCGCGGCCAGATCGCGGTTGGTCGCGGCGATCAAACGGAAATTGGCCGGCACCGATTTGGCGCTGCCGATCGGTTCGTAGACGTGCTCTTGCAACACCCGCAAGAGCTTGACCTGCATCGCCAACGGCAGTTCGCCGATCTCGTCGAGAAACAGGGTGCCGCCTTCGGCATAGCCGATGCGACCTTGGCGCGAGGTGTTGGCGCCGGTAAAGGCGCCGCGCATGTAACCAAACAGCTCACTTTCAATCAGCGACTCCGGAATCGCGCCGCAATTGACCGGGACGAATGGCTTACCCGCACGCCCACTATAGGCATGAATGAAACGCGAGATGACTTCTTTGCCGGTGCCAGTTTCGCCGGTGAGTAGCACTGTCGCATCGCTGGCGGCAATTTTCTGACAAGCCCGCTCGACTTCCCGCATCGGCGACTGGGCGCCGTACACCAGCCCGGTCCGTGCGGCGTGATTGTTACCGTCGGTGGAGCCGGTCGCGGGCAGGCCCGAGGGCCGCGATCTGAGCTGGGCAGAAGGTGTCATGACGGTACTGGATATCGACCGTCAAAAAAAAGACTTAAGGAAAAAAGTGACAAAAAAATGGCAGCGACATGTGGGGAAATATCCGTATTGACATCCATTCAACTAATACTCGGCCGATCATCTGAAAATCGGCGTCAAATCAAATCTTCTTGACAGTCCGTTTGACGGATCGATGGCTCGTCTGGTTTGAGCACTCTGGAGGCCGTAGTTTAGTTAATATCTTCTTGACAGTATATATATTAAAGCATATATTGTAAACATGGTCGAGGTTATCACCACGGACGAATTTGTCGCTTGGTTTGATGCCCTCGAAACGAACCATCGAATACAGATCGGTATCGGCG
>JAHFDU010000455.1 GCA_023248835.1 Myxococcales bacterium
GGAAGATCCGGCTACACTCGAAATGGGCTCGCTCACTGGCCTGTCGAGCCAAGCCCACGCCCACTACGGCCTGCCCGCGATCCAATTTAGCGACGAGCCCGATGTGCTCAAAAAGGAGCCTCGCCGATTCGCCATTCCGCCCACCGTGCACACCTTCGGCAAAAATTTCGCCGAGACCTACACCGATCTCGCCGTCGTCAGTCGCGCTTTGAACCAGGGCGACGACGCCATGTCGCTGCTGTTTGCCGGTGCAGCAGCGCACCACATCGAAGACGTCGCCAATCAGATTCACACCGTTCAAGTCGGCATCTACGATTTTTTTGTCGACGCCAAACTGCAATCAATCAAAGAAAATTTACTCTCGGTAGGCGGCCTTGTCCGCTCACGCAAGTCGTTTGTTCCGATCGGCATTGACATCATCTCCAATCACCATCTCCTGGCCGAATCCCTTTTCGCTGACCAACTGCTCCTTTTCGGTGACCAACTGCTGCACTCAGACGACGTTACCGCCGCACCGCCAGATCTCGAATTCTCGAGCCCGCTCGAAGCACAAAATAGCGGCTGCACGCCGGGATTTGGCGCTGCGATCGCCAAATCTCTCATCGAACGTTCCAGCTTCGAAGGCCCGCTCGTGTACCAGGAAATTCGCCGCGCCGCCCTAGCCAAACTTTCGCAAGCCAATTTTGTCGTTCACGAAGGCGACCCACCACAAAGTTTCTTGCGCCAGCACGCCAAGCTCGACGAATTCTTTCGTCTACAGACCCTCGGCATCGGCCGCGCTAAGCAGGCCCTCGACGCCTGGTGGACGCATTATCTCAACTGCCGTTCCGACGGAGCAATCGCCTCCCAATTCGCCGAGCATCTCATCTCAGCCAGACTCGCTGAGCTACAGACGGCTGAAGCACGCGCTTCCGCCTACCAGCCCAAGCCACCTGAAAAAGAGAGCGTTGACTATTGGGTTTTAGCGCTTTACCTCGGCCTCCTCATCCCAATCATCGCCATCATCTATCGACGACGCCAGCGACATCGCCTGTAAACGAATGGGTCCGGCCGACGCCAGGGCCGACCGGACCCGCCCGGTCGTGTCTGTTTTACTCTTTCGTTTATTTCGTTGGCCGCCGCTTGAGTGTGGTCAGGCCCGCGACCGCGACGTAAGGCCGCATCCGGCCAAACATTTTGCGCCCGATGCCTTTGACCCGCGTGATCTCTTCCGGGTGGTGAAACGGCCGCGTCCGTCGCAGTTCGACGATGGCGCGCGCCCGCGCCGGCCCCACACCGGGAAGTCGACTGAGCTCGTCGGCCGATGCTTCATTGATGTTGACCACACCTTCGCTGCTCGCGGACGCAACGCCTGGTCGTGATGGAACAGGTTTGGTGGACGCTGCATACGCAGGCGCCATCGGCAGTAGCGGCAGAACCAGACAAAATGAAGCGGCGACTATTTTGTGAAATGTTTTCATGCGGCATTCTCCACGGCAGGGGTGAAATAGCGTCGGGGGCCAGCGACACTGACCGGATCGACGTCGCGAATGTGCAACTGATCGTTGGTCGGCGTCGCATCGAGTCGCACATTCATCGACTCATCACGATTGATAAAAGCGGTGCCGATGCGAATCCAAAATTTCTTGCCGGCGCGTTCGACGATGGTATAGACCGCCTTCCATCTTCGTGGCGCATCCGCTGCAGGACCTGGCTCTGGCCCTCGCAGTTGCTCCATGGGCTGTTCCCTTAGCTCGCTGACATCTCTCGATTGCTCTTCAAAGTTCATGTCGTCCTCCTTTGCCGCTTTGCGGTTGCGCTGATGCAAAGCAATCGCTGTGCCGTCTGTAACGAATTGAAATTACAGTCGCTCCATCGAAAAATCTGTCCGGATACCGGACACTGTCCGGATTCCCGGACAGAAAAAGGGCCATCGCCAACTCGCCTCTTGCCGATTGTCGCGGTAAGAATGGGCGTGCACCGCCGGCGATCACTGATACGACCGCTCCTGTTTTCGCTGCTTTTGCACACGGCGCTGGTGCTTACATCGGTTGGGCGCTCGCTGATTTCACTGCCAGTACCGCCGATTCCGATCGAAATCCTGCCGCCGAAATTGCCAGTGACACCGATTCCGGCAAAGCCGAAACCAAGGCCTCGAGCCAAGGTGACAGCTCGCGACCGCGGTGCCAAACCGGAACCGGACGCCGCTGCCGCGATCCCACCCGAGCCAACCGATCTGCGCCCGCTGTCGCCCGAAGGCACCAATGTGATGGTGTTTTTGGCAACCCAGAAACTCGGCAAAT
>JAHFDU010000188.1 GCA_023248835.1 Myxococcales bacterium
ACCGAGCTGCCCTCCAAAACCGGGCGACGGCTACAACAAAGAGAAGTCACATAAGTTAACCGATATCGGACTTGCCGTCATGCGCCCGACGCAGTCTACTCGAACGCGATGGGAAAATGTGGGTTGAACCGGCTATCCGCGAGTGAGTGAGGACGGCTTAAATGTGTTGCGTTACCACATAAATGTGGTATGTTTAGATTCGTCGATGCCGCTGAGCGGGAAAGAGATGCGCCGATTGTACGAGCAAGCAGGATGGATCTTCGTCCGTCAAAATGGCACCAGCCACGTGATCATGGGCCGTGGAACGGAGAGGGAGTCGATTCCGATGCATAGAGAGCTGAAAAAGGGGCTCGAACGCAAACTCCTCAAGCGGATCAAAGGGAGCGGAAAATGAAGTACCACTTTAGAGTTCACCGGGAAAAGCGTGGCGGGTTTTGGGCAGAGTGCGTCGAGCTCAAGGGGTGTCTGACACAGGGCGATACCATGGACGGGCTCGTAGCGAACATGCAGGAGGTCTTAAGTCTGTTCCTCGATGAACCGGAAGATTCTCGACTGGTCTTTACGCTGCCCAAGAAGCGCGTCCAAGGGAAAAATATCATCGCGGTTCCGGTCAGTCCGCGGGTGGCGTTCTCTTTCGCCATGCGGCGAATCCGTTTGCTCAACCGATTGACCCAGCGGCAGGCGGCTGACCGAATTGGCCTGTCCGGATCACTGACCACCTACCAGCGCCTTGAGAAATCATCGACCGCGAATCCAGAATTTGAGACGATCGTGAAGATCAAGCGCGCATTTCCAGAATTGGCACTCGACGAACTGGCCAAGTTGTAGGCGGGCGAGAGGGAGAGGGGGCGAGTGGGGCGAGAGCCTGCCTGCGGATTTCTGCGGACTTCAGTCTCGACTCGCCTTCGCAAGCGTGCTAATCCTTCTCACGTGAGATTTCTTGTCGGCTCGGCGATCTTGGCGGCCGCCATCCAGCGACAACTGCAGTGTTGATGGCGCTTGGATTGCGCTCTGATTACAGCCTTGCGCTCGCCTATATTCTGCTCTCAATGGGCGCGCTGGTGGTGCTGCAGCGCATTGATTTTCCCGGCCAGGTGCGGCTATTGCCTGCGACGCGAGCGTGGCGAGTTGGCGTTGCAGCTGCCGCCGCGGTGGCCGTGATCCTGCTGCTGTGGCTCAGCCAAGCCGGCCCGGTGTCGCAGATTTCGGGGCGAGCCAGATCGTCGCTGGAGGTGATAAGCGTAGCTGCGCTTGGGCCGATCGCCGAAGAGCTGCTGTTTCGCGGCGTGATTTGGTCGCTGCTGCTTACGCTTGCGCGCTCGAGAAAGAATGATTGGATCGCGCTCAGCGTCAGCTCGTTGCTGTTTGGGCTGATGCATGTTGGCTATTGGCTGCTCGACCGAAAAGGGCTGTCGGCGCAGACCGCGTTGCATGTGACCTCAATGTTCGCCGCCGGAGCTGTCTTTGGCAGCGTCCGCATGTCGTCGAAGTCGCTGTTAGCGCCAATCGCCTCCCACGCCTTGGGAAATTGCCTGATTCTTGCGCTGCAGACATGACTCATTTTTGGCTGAATGTTTTTCTTCCTGACTCCACCTAATAATCTTAAGGAGGATAGTGAGATGACGCGAACAGCGCTGGCATTGATATGTCTTGGCGGTTTTCTGAACTGCGGCACAAACACGGCTGGGGGCGATCGGCGAATTAGCAATGGGCCGAGCGCGGCTGACTCGGATGCCGGCGCAGCGGCAGCAGACGACGCCGGCCCGGTTGAGGGTCAAGCGGGTGATCAAGTAGACGCGGGATCGACCGATCAAGGCGCGAACGGGGCCCCTCTGGTTACGTTTTTTGACCCAATGCGACGCAAGCTTGCAGTCGAAGTCAGCCATGGTTGCGTGATCACCCAGACCGGCGGGGTCAAATGCTGGACCAGCGACACCGGCTGGTGGCAGATTGCGCTCGAAGATCCATGGAGCGAAGTTCCCGGTTATCACAACGGTTTAGCGATCGATGTCGCGATCAACCGGCAGGCACTTCACTCAGCTCCGGCGGCTTTCCGAGCTGCGCTCTGCTTTCGGATGGAGCCGTCTATTGCTGGGGGATGCAATACAAAACCGGTAAAGACCTTGGATTCGCGCTTCCTTCGACGATGGTAGCGAGTGCAGAATCGGAACCTGATCGCATAGGTACCCAGCCATTCTACTCGAATGCGGTGGTGAAATGCGGTTTGTTCGGACTATCCTCTTATCACCGAAACCGCCCCAACAGGTGATTGTGCTATCGGCCAGCAGTGCGCAGCTATGATACGTGCCGGTTGTTACCGACCGAGCGTTCACGATCCCTGGCACTTCGACCGGAGCCTCCTGATAACTCACAGAAGCGTCTTGCATGGATCCTATTTGTCCGTATGTGTACTGGCCCCAGTACTTGACTTTGCCGTCGGTCATGACTGCGCATTGGTGATCCCAGGGGCTCACCGATACCGATGCGACGCCGCTTTCGAGGCCGGTGACATCAATAGGTACTTGGCTTTTTCGTATGAATGCGAATCGCTCGCCCCAACATTTAACCCCGCCGGCGCTGGTGACGCCGCAGGCGTACCTGTCGCTCGCGCTGATCTGGGTGAACTTGATTTTGCAGTGATCGCCTTCGGCCAAGTAGCCGTCGTCGCAGGCTGCGACGCACTTTGTCCCGTCGCAATTTGTGGTGCCATGCGCAGACGCGACGCAGGGCGTGCATGCATCGCCGCAGGCACTCACATCGTTGGCGACGCAGCTGTCGCCGCAAAGATGGTTGCCATCCGTGCATCCGCTGCCGCCGTCGGGCGCTGGATGCGGCAGGATGGTGCCCACCAGAATTTGGCAATCTTGCAACGTACAGCTCGCCGATATCAGAAGCCCCAAAACCCACATCGAACGACATCGCCTCATGACTCACCTTCGCGCATTTTTGCGCCCGACTATAACGTCCTCTCGAGGCCAAAAACTTCTGTGAAAAATGCATTTTCGTCTATTTATTTCACTGCTCGTTTGCGCAGGGCTGCGATTTGTTGAGAATGGTGGCGAAAAATCTGCTTGAAGCGGCCCTCCAATTCGGCCAGGATTTCACCTGTGAGTGACGAAGAGCGCGCGCGGTTCGAAGTTCTGCTGGAAGACATCCAAGGCACCGTCCAGTTTATCGCCGAGGGGCATACTGCCATAAGAGGCGAGATCCGGGATCTTCGCAGCGACTTTGGCGAGATGAAAGGCACGCTGGACCTGGTCAGAATGGACATCTCGGTGCTTAAAACAAGAGTAGGAAAAATCGAAACACAAGTAGGAAGAATCGAAACAAGAGTAGGAAAAATCGAGCACCACATCGGGCTGAATGGAACGGCGCATCCGAAAAAACGGCCGGCAACAGTACGGCGCCCGAAAAAATAGTCAGGCGACGGCGGCGTCGCTGCCGTATGGAAAAAAAGAGATCAGTATCCCGTCACTTCGATCGGAACCAGACTTTCGAAGAGTGGTTCGACTCCAAGTTGTCCGTACCCGTTGCCGCCCCAGCATTTGACTTTTCCTTGAGCAACGGCGCAGGAAAATCCAATTGATGCGTCGTCGAAACCGACGCTGACCATGGTCGCTCCCCCGATTCCGGTTACGTCGATTGGAACGGTGGACCACGCAATCATCGACGGCGCTATGGCGCTTGAGACTCCGATGCCAAGCGTGCCTGCATTTCCCCAACACTTGACGCCGCCTTGGCTGGTGACTGCGCATGCGTGGTATCGCGTGACACTGAGGCTTGTCGCACCCATGTTGATTCCGACCACGTCGCCCGGATTTGGATCAACCAAAGATGTCGGGCCTCGGCCGAGTTCTCCCTCCCAGCCGAAACCCCAACACTTCACTGCGCCGTTCGATACCAAGGCACAGTAATGACCATCACCGACATTTAGGTTTCCCCAACCACCGATCGATAGCACTCCTGGACCAAGCGAGGTCACATCGGTCGCGGTGATCATAGGCGGCGCGTTTTGCCGAAAGCTGAAGTCCCAGCATCGGATCGAACCGGATGGGAGAATCGCGCAGTCGTCACTCATTCCCGTGGCACCCGACAATTCTGGGATTTCGACCGCCGTTGCCGACCACGCATAGATCGAAGGAATCCAGCCCCAGCATTTGGCGGTTCCGTCTTGCACAACGGCGCACGACTCATTCAAGAAGGAAAAGAGAGCAACCGCATTCGAGACGCCGATCACGTCAACCGGGCTCGCGTTTGCAGAGGTCGGGTAACGCTCATCCAAAGCGCCCCAACATTTCACGCCGCCGTTTTCGAGCAAGGCGCAGGTGTGCGTGGCTCCTGCTGCGATGGCGGTGACGCCGGAGGAAAGGCCAGCTACATCGACAGCTCGGCTGCCAGTGTAGTACCGCTCGTAGGGCTGCTGTCGAATCTGGCCATTACCAAGCTGGCCAACGGTTGGGTCGCCCCAACATTTGACCGCTCCAGTGGAAAGAAGCGCGCAGGCGTGCCTCGATCCGGTGGTCACGCTGGTAACATTGCCCTCCAATGCAACCTCAACCGGCGCCCATGCCCACGTGCCGCGTCCAACACCAAGCGTGCCCTCGCCATTTAGGCCATTTAGGCCCCAACACTTCACCTCACCGGTATCAAGCAGCGCGCAATGGAATTCAGTGCCGCTTGTGATGGACACGACTCCTGACAAGTCGGAGACACCGACGGGCTGGTTGGACCCGACATCGCTCCCATTGCCGAGATATCGGCCCGTGCCTACGCACGTCACGCCGCCGCTCTTGGTCGTAGCGCAGGCATTCATCTCCTCTAAGTCAAGCGCTGCAACGTTTGAAAAAAGATCAAATCTGGCATCGCGCAGAAAATAGTGATAATCCGGGAGCGAAGTCGCGGTGCACTTGACCGATCCATCGTTGAGAACTACGCACAGGAATGGATCGAGCGTGTTGACCTGGACGGCGCCGGGAAAATAGGCGTCTGGAACATCTACCGCCGTCAGATGGCCGCCTTCACCTCCGATGAGGCACTTGATGGCTCCACTGGCGAGTAGAACATAGGTCTTGTTCTGTCCGTCTGTGCTCATCGAAATGACGTTTGATAATCCGGCGTCAGCGGGAGGCTGTGAATATCCCCAGGAAGGCTGTGAAAATCCCGAGTTCTGGTGAGTAGAATAGACATCGTAACTGCCCCAACAGCTGACGCTGCCATCGCTGAGCAGCGCGCAGCTGTGAGCGTTGCCGGTGGTTACTCTCTGAGCATTCACGATTCCTGGCACTTCGACCGGATCCTCCTGATAGCTCACAGAAGGGTCTTGGATGGATCCTAGTTGTCCAACGACGTTCAGGCCCCAGCACTTGACTTTGCCGTCGGTCATGACCGCGCATTGGTGATGAAACGGACTCACCGACACCGATTCGATACCACTGTCGAGTCCGGCCACATCAATGGGAACCTGGCTGGTCTGGTAGTTGCGATGTCCCCAGCACTTGACTCCGCCCGCGCTGGTGACGCCGCATGCGTAAATACCGCCGGCACTAATTTGGGTGAACTTGATCTTGCAGTGATCGCCTTCGGCCAAGTAGCCGTCGTCGCAGGCAGCGACGCATTTTGTCCCGTCGCAACTTGTGGTCCCGTGCGCAGACGCGACGCAGGGCGTGCATGCATCGCCGCAGGCACTCACGTCGTTGGCAACACAGCTGTCGCCGCAAAGATGGTTGCCATCCTCGCATCCGCTGCCGCCGTCGGGCGCTGGATGCGGCAGGATGGTACCCACCAGAATTTGGCAATCTTGCAACGTACAGCTCGCCGATATCAGAAGCCCCAAAACCCACATCGAACGACACGCCTCATGACTCACCTTCGCGCATTTTTGCGCCCGACTATAACGTCCTCTCGAGGCCAAAAACTTCTGTGAAAAATGCATTTTCGTCTATTTATTTCACTGCTCGTTTGCGCAGGACTGCGACTTGTTGAGAGTCGTGGAGAAAAATCTGCTTGAAGCAGGCTTCCGATTCGGCCAGGATTTGACCCGTGAGTGACGAAGAGCGCGCGCGGTTCGAAGTTCTGCTGGAAGACATCCAAGGCACCGTCCAGTTTATCGCCGAGGGGCATACTGCGATAAGAGGCGAGATCCGAGATCTTCGCAGCGACTTTGGCGAGATGAAAGGCACGCTGGACCTGGTCAGAATGGATGTGTCCGTTCTCAAGAAAGACGTATCGGTTCTCAAGACCGACGTGGCCGTACTCAAGACCGACATGGCCGCAGTGAAAATACGAGTAGGAAAAATCGAGCACCACATCGGCCTGAATGGAACGGTGCGTCCGAAAAAACGGCCGGCAACAGTGCGGCGTCCGAAAAAATAGTCAGGCGACGGCGGCGTGACTTTGCCCTGCGCCACGGCGCATGAAAAGTCATTGGAAGTGGTTTCGCTTCCGGTCACCCACGCTCCGACGCTGACCATGGTGGCTCCTGCAATTCCAGTCACATCGACCGGACCGCCGACCCAGCTCAGTGGGCTGGTCGCGCTCGACAATCCGTAGCAGTGACCTGGCGACTCACGCACCCGCGGAAGTAGCACTCAATCGAGCCACGGCGGTGATTAGGCCGCCGTGGCGGCGACCGTGATCGAGGCAGAGACCGAGGCAGAGGTGGCGGCCGAGGCCGTGAGTCGAGGCGGTGGCCGGCTCCGTGTACGTGTCGCTCAAAACTGGCGGACCCCAGATGAAACTGAGGAACCTTCGGACTTTCAGATCTCCCCGGCGTTGGTGTCTCCGCCTTGCGTGCGTTACCATCAGAACATGCACAGTCACGATGCCCACGGCCACGCTCAGGATCATGGCCATGGCTTTGCCGATGAGCACCGACGGGGGCGTGACGTCGAACAGCGCCGTCTCAAGCTGACGATGGCGATCACATTTGTGATCTTGCTGGTCGAAGTCGCCGGCGGCATTTGGTCGCACTCTTTGGCGCTGTCTGCCGATGCGGTTCACATGTTTTCCGATGTCGCGGCGCAAGCGCTCGCGCTTGCGGCGATGGTGATTGCCGCATTGCCGGCCGATGAGCGGCGCACCTACGGATGGCACCGCATCGAGATTCTCGCCGCGCTGGTCAACGGACTGCTGCTGCTCGGCCTGTGCGGATTTATCATCTGGAGAGCGATCTTGCGCCTGCACGCGCCGCCGGCGATTGAGACCCACGTCATGCTCGCAGTGACAGTGATCGGTCTGATTGCCAATTTGGTGGCGGCGAGAATTCTGCACAGCTCGACCAGCCTCACCGCACGCAGCGCCTATTTGCACCTAGTGATGGATCTTTTGTCGTCGGTGGCAGTGCTCTCAGGTGGCATCGCGATGACGCTTCTGCACGGCGCCTTTCTCATCGATCCCATCCTGTCGATGGTGATCGGCTTGTTTGTGCTCTATAGCGCCTATCGAGTGCTCGCGGAGGCGGTCGATGTTCTGCTCGAGACGGTGCCTCGCAACATCGATTTGGCAGGGGTCACCCATGCCATGGATCGCGTCGAAGGCGTCACCGCGGTGCACGACCGGCACATCTGGACCATCACCACCGGCATGATCGCGCTGTCCGCGCACATCGTCGTCGCGGCCGATCATGCCGATCGAGACCTGACGCTGAACCGGATCAAACACATGCTGCTGCAC
>JAHFDU010000189.1 GCA_023248835.1 Myxococcales bacterium
TCGACGATCGCGCCGTCACTGCAGGCAGAGGAGCTGGCGCATCGCACGCGCAAAGACGCACGGCTGGTCGAGCTCATCTTGCGCGAATCGGTGTCGGTTTCGCGCGCTGCACGCGATGTTCTTATCATGCGCCATCGTCTTGGCTTTGTTGCCGCCAACGCGTGCATTGACTGCTCCAACGCAGCGCCACTACACGCCCCCGTCGGCAGCGGGCCGTGGGCGCTGCTGTTGCCTGAGAACCCCGACGCGTCGGCAGAAACATTACGCGCCGTGCTAACAGAGAGATTTTCTGCCGCTATCGGAGTTGTGGTGAGCGATTCATTTGGTCGTCCATTTCGACTTGGCACTGTCGGCGTTGCCATCGGCATTGCGGGTTTGCCGCCACTGTGGGACCAGCGCGGCAATAGCGATCTGTTTGGACGCAAACTTGAACACACCCTCACCGCACTCGGTGACCAAGTCGCGACCGCCGCCGATCTGGTGGCGGGACAGGGAGCCGAGGGACGCGGTGCTGTCCTGGTGCGCGGGCTGCAATTTCCCGTCGAGAAGATCGGCGCCGGCGCGCTGCTCAGGCACGCGAGCGAGGATCTGTACGCATGAACGTCGTCGCTCTCTCTGGCGGAGTTGGCGGCGCCCGCCTGCTCTACGGACTTGAGCGCGCGCTGCCGCCCGGCGAACTCACCGCGATCGTCAACACGGGGGACGATTTTATTCATCTCGGTTTGCGCATCTGTCCCGATCTCGACACCGTCATGTATACCCTCGCCGATCTCGGCGACGTTGAGCGCGGCTGGGGCTTGGCAAACGAGAGCTTTGCCGCGATGGAGATGATCAAGCGCTACGGCGGCGCCGATTGGTTTTCACTCGGCGACCGCGATCTCGGCACTCACTTACTTCGCTTAGAGGCCCTGCTTGCGGGAGAATCTCTGACCGCGATCACAGCGCGTCTGTGTCGCGCACTTTCAGTGAGCGCTACAATACTGCCAATGAGCGACGGCGTTTGCCCGACAAAGATTCAGACCGAGAGCGACGGTACGCTACCGTTTCAAGAATGGTTTGTCCGTGCCCGCGCGACGCCGAGAGTCAAAAAGGTGCGTTGCGCAAAGGGCACCGCTACCCGGCAGGTCACGGCTGCGCTCGAATGCGCCGATCTGGTGATCATCAGCCCGTCGAACCCATACGTATCGATCGATCCGATCTTGTCTCTGCCTGGCGTGCGCGCCCGCATCTCCGGCAAGCGCGTCGTCGCCGTCAGCCCGATCGTCGGCGGAGCGGCAATCAAAGGTCCCCTCGGCAGCATGATCGAATCGCTCGCCGGTGTCGCCCCTTCTCCCACTGCGATTGCTCATCACTATGGTTCGATCCTGCGCGGGATGGTGCTCGAAAGTGGCGACAGATGCGAAGGCCTGCCCACGTTGGCGACGCGAACGGTGATGCGCGACCGAAATGATTCGGTACGACTCGGACGCGAGGTTCTGTCGTTCGCGCAAGAACTCTCATGAGCACCTGGGCGGTGGTACCGATGAAGAGTTTTCTTCGCGGAAAATCGCGACTCGCGTCAGTTCTTGGCGCGCCCGATCGCGCTGCGCTGTCGCGTGCGTTGTTTGAACACGTATTGTCGGCAGTACGCGATTGCCGCGTTATCGACGGTTGTCTGGTGGTCACCGACGGAGACGACGTCGCTCAAGTGGCAAGAGCGCTGGGCGCGGAGGTGTGGCCTCAGCCTAAGGGTGCATCGCTCGGCGAATGCATCGATGACGCACTCGGTTTGCTCGAGAACAAAGAAGTGGATCGCGCGCTGGTGTTGATGGCCGATCTGCCACTGGTCGACAGCCATACCCTCGATCGTCTACTCGAGCGCGTCAGCGAAAAACGATCGCGGGCCGATCTAGCGATCGCTCCGGACACGCACGAAGAGGGCACCAGTGCGCTGGTGCTGGCGCCACCTCGACGAATTGCCACCTGCTTTGGTCACGAGGATAGCTTCTCCCATCATCTCGCCCGCGCCGCTGAAGAAGGGCTGCACGTCGCCATCTTCCGCAATCCAAAATTGGCGTTTGACGTCGATACTCCAGCCGATCTGCGGCACCTACAAGAATCGCTGGGCGACGCGCCGGGACACCCGATTATCCTGAGCCTGTCGAAGGGCGGAAGCGAAATCGTGCGTCAGCCTTGAGCTTGTCGTAGCTACCGAACAATGTGACAGGATCGCTAATCTGATCGAGTGGCTCTTGAATTTCCTCTGCCGCTTCCTCCTCCTCGGGCCACTCTTTGACGACTCGATACAGGGTGTCGCGCTGACAAGGAACACGTCCGGCGTCGCGAATCGCGCGCCGCAGCGCGCGCGGCGACTGCAGTTGGCCATGTTTGGCACCAGCCGAAGTGGAGATCGATTCATTGATCAGCGTGCCGCCCAGATCGTTGGCACCGCATTGCAAAAGCCACTCAGAAAATCGCAGTCCCTCTTTGACCCACGACGCTTGAATGTTGGGAATTGACGCGCCGAGCAGAATGCGGGCGAGGGCGTAGAGGCGAACCACATCGCTTCCGGTCGGGCCTTCGCGCAGATCGGTAAGTCCACTGCGCAAGAAAGCCGGCGCCTCTTCGTGGACAAACGACAGCGGCACAAACTCGGTAAAGCCGCCGGTCTCTTTTTGTAAAGAGCGCAACAGACACAAATGGCGCATGCGCTCTTCGTCGCTCTCGATGTGGCCAAACATCACCGTCGAAGTGGTGCGCAGACCGAGTGCATGGGCGGAAGTGATGACCTCGACCCATTCGGCCGTGGAAATTCGCCCGGGCGCCAATCGCTCGCGAACGTTGTCGTCGAGAATCTCGGCGGACGTACCCGGCAGCGATCCCAATCCGGCTTCGATCATCTCGGCAAGAAAATCGCGAATCGAAATCCCGCGCAGCATTGCGCCGTACTTCACCTCTTCCGGCGACAACGCGTGGATGTGCAACGCTGGTGCAGCGCGACGGATGGCACGACAGAAATTGGCGTAAAAGTGCGGATCCATGCCCGGCGCAAGGCCAGCCTGGATGCAAACCTCAGTGGCTCCCATGCTTTGCGCCTGCAGTGCGCGCCTAACGATCTCGTTCTCGTCGAGAAAATAGCCCTCTTCCGAACGCCCACTACGAGAGAAAGCGCAGAACTTGCAAGACTTGTTGCAAACGTTGGTGAAATTAATGTTGCGGTTGATGACGTAGCCGACGCGATCGCCCACTTGCTGCCGGCGCAATTCGTCGGCTACAAGGACCAGCGCCTGCAAATCGCGCCCGCGCACCGCACACAGCCGCGTCGCTTCTTGCCATCCGAGCTCGCGTCCGTCGAGCACCGCCTCGAGTGACATTCGAACATCGCGACTCACGTCCGCAAGCAGTCGGCCTAACTCCATCGTGTCTCCTGCATGCGCGCTTTAGCCGCAATCACGCGATCTCGCAACCCCTCGTCGAGAAAATCCGGTCGCTCGACATAGGAGTCATAAATCGGCAATCGCGGGCGCAGCGAAAAGCCGCCAGCGTAGAGCACCGAAGCGAGCTTTTGCAGATGAGGCCATGGATGTCCAGGGTTGATGTAGTCGGGTGTCAGTGGAGAGATACCACCGAGATCGTTGATGCCGGCATCGACCAGCAGCGGCACATCGTCGTGGTTCAGATTCGGCGGCGCCTGCAGACTGATTTCCGGGTCGAGAATCAGCCGGGCGAGCGCCACGGTGTGGCCGACTTCGACGGCTGGCGGCTCCATTGCCGCGGCCATCTGCGTACTCACATGTGCGCGAAAGTTTTGCACGATCACCTCTTGAATGTGTCCGTGCGCGCGATGTAGCCTGCGAATCTCGAACAGTGCTTCGACCCGCTCGCGCAGCGTTTCGCCAATGCCAATGAGAATGCCGGTGGTAAACGGAATCTTCAGCTGACCAGCTTCGTCGATCATCTGGATCCGCACCGCCGGTCGCTTGTCGGGCGCATGGTGATGAACTTGACCGGGCTCGCACAAACGATCACTCGCACTCTCAAGCATCAGGCCAAGGCTCACGTTGACCGATTTGAGGACGGTCATGTCCGCGAGCGACAAGATCCCCGCGTTGGTATGCGGCAACAGATCGCGCCCGAGCGCTTGCCTGCCAGCCCAGCCGAGATAATCGACGGTGGAGGAAAATCCCCAGCCGGCGAGCAGGTCGCGATAGGACTCAAACGTACTTTCCGGCTTGTCGCCGAGACAAAACAACGCTTCAACGCAATGTTGCTGTCGACCACGCAGCAACCAGTCGTCGACTTCGTCGGGCCGCATCGTCCACATACCCGCCTGCTTCGGCGAGCGACGAAACGAACAGTAGTCGCAAAAATTTTTGCAAAGATTGGTCAGCGGTAAAAAAACTTTGGGCGAAAATGTGATGGTCGTGCCCCAAGCGCAGTCGCGCACCTGGCGCGCGCGCGCCATCAAGAGCTCGACCGGCTCATCGGCAAGTTCGAGCGTTTCTTGGATTTCGACAGACCCTATCGGCTCAATCGACGTTTGCATCTCAGCTACTGCAACTATACAGAATCCAAGTAGAGCGTCACCTACTTGAATCCCCGCAAGCGTTCACGCGCGCAGATTTTTTACAGGGAGATCAGGAGATTAAGAGACCGATTTTCTTTGTTCAGAGCGAAAAGTTTGTCCATCAAGATCTTTTCTCCTGACCTCCTGATCTCCCTGTGAATTTTTTCTGGGCCGGTGAACGGTGACGAATTTCTTATGATCACTGTCGTCGTGTGAGATGATTCGCAAACAACCGGTTCACCCTAGGGAGGCGTCGATGCGCGCAAGACAGGTAGCAGCGTTTGCAGTCATACTTGGGTGGGCGTCGGCCCGCGGGGTTTTGGCGGCTGAGCGCGAAACGATCACTGCCGGTTTTCCGATTGAAGCGATGGCGATTTCGCCAAATGGCAAGCTCCTCGCCGTCGGTGGCCAACCACCAAGTTCCCGTCGCAATGTGGTGGTCTATGACATCGCCGGCAAGACCAAAAAAACTCTGAGCGATGTTTAGTTGCGCGAAATGATTGTCGATTTGCAGTTCTCGCCAGACGGCAAGTGGATCGCGGTCGGTAGTCACGCCGATGGCGTGCTGCTCAAGCAACTCGACTCGGGCAAGACTTATATGCTGGGAGAATATATCCAAGACGAAAGCGAGACCAAGATTCGCCTGTTTGACATCAAAGATGAAAATCTCCACGGCTCCTGGCTACTCTGCTTTGCCTTCGTCGGCAACACCCTGGTGGCGCAGCTCAACAAGTGGGTGGTCGCGCTCGATCTGGGCAGCCTGAAGATCAAACGTGCGGTCAAGCTGGAAGATCGCCCGAGCGGCAGCAACGTACTGTTTGGCACCAACGGCAAAGTCATCGCCTGGGCCACCGACGGCGGCGACGTACAGCTCGTCAATACCGAGAGCGGCGCTTCGATCAAAACCCTACAAGGGGTCAAGGCCTCGGCGCTCTATTTTTCCGCGGATGGGAAGCGGCTGTGGGTAAGCGTGCCGGCACAAGGAAACGACGACCAGCCGGTGGCGATTGTACAAAGCTACGATCTTTCCACCTTTCAGAAAGTCAAAGAGCTAAGCCACGCCACCAAAAAGATGTACTACAACGTGATCAACCTCGCAGTTTCGCCAAACGCCAAGTTGCTCGCCACCGGCGAAGCCGAGGAAACCACGGTGCGATTGTGGGGACTCGACAAAGACTCGCGCGCGGTGCTGATCGGCCACTCAAGCGGGCCGGAACATTTTTCCGCGATAACCGGAATTGTCTTCTCGCCCGACGGCAAGACGATCTATGCAAGCGGCGGCGACGGCACCATCAAAGTCTGGGATGTGCCCGCCAAGTAGCGATCGGCTACTTGTAGATTGGTGACGCCCTGGACAGCGCCGCTTAAGGTAATTGCGTCGGCCGAACTACCTGACTGGAGACAACAGACCCACTTCGCGGATTTTAGTTCCGCAACTTGTAACCGGTGGCCAGCATCCAACCGACCAGCACCAGCAGGGAGATTGGAAGCGCTTCAGTCTCGACGGCAAACACGCAGCAGATGTATCGTCTTGGCGGTCGATGTCAAATCGAAAAACGTGTAAGATATTCGCCTCGATTTACGAGAGAGGCGACCATGAAAATTACTGATGCAGTGGCACTGGTGTCGGGCGGCGCGTCGGGTCTGGGCGAAGCAACGGTGCGGCGTCTCAGCAAGGCGGGTGCCAAAGTGGTGATCGTCGATCGCGATGAGGCGCGCGGCCAGAAGCTGGCCAGCGAGCTGAGTGGGTCACTCTACGCCAAGGCCGATGTCACCTCAGCAGAGGAAGTTGCGGCGGCGGTCGCCAAAGCGGCCGCACTCGGGCCGCTGCGCATCGCCGTCAGCTGCGCCGGTGTCGGCTGGGCGTCGCGGGTGGTCAACAAAGAGGGACAACCGCACGATCTCGAGCTATTTCGCACCGTCATCACCATCAATCTCATTGGCACTTTCAACCTGCTGCGCTTGTCGGCGCAGGCGATGGCGCGCACCGAAGCAGTCGACGGTGAGCGCGGGGTGATTATCAACACCGCGTCGATCGCTGCTTTCGACGGACAGATTGGACAGATCGCCTATGCGGCTTCGAAGGGCGGCATCACCAGCATGACGCTGCCAGCGGCGCGCGATCTGGCGACGGTGGGCATCCGGGTGATGACCATTGCCCCGGGAATTTTCGACACGCCGCTGTTGGCGATCTTGCCTGAGCCGGCACGCGCGTCGCTTGCCGCCGGTGTGCCTTTCCCGCGTCGCCTCGGCAGCCCCGACGATTTCGCCGCGCTGGTCGAACACATCGCGTGTAATAGTTATTTGAACGGTGAAGTGATTCGCCTCGACGGCGCGTTAAGAATGGCACCGAAATAGATCTGTCCCGCCACGTTCCCACCAGGCGCGACTACGGGCAAGTGTAGTTGTACAGCGCCGCGCCAAGCTTGCTAGCACAAAAACGGATGCCGCCAGCGCTGCAGCAGTCTGGCAAATTGCCACCGCAATCGTTGTTGCTGACGCAAAGTCGGCTGGTCGCAGTGCCATGAGCAACGTCGTAGCCCAGTGGGCAATCGGCCCTGCACGATGAATCAAAAGTGAAGCTTCCGTTGTTGGCGAACTTGATGTCAGCGCAGCAGGATGAGCCGGGGCATTCACTCATCACGCGGCAGGCCGCCGTCGAGCCCATGCATTGCGCCTTCTGTTTGCAGCTGGTGGTGACCGCCATCCCGCTGCCCTCGTAGCAGCAAATCTCGCCGAGCGCTTTGCAGTTGGCGCAGGGATCTCCGGTTTGGGTCAAGTCGGGCGGAGGCGGGGTCAGATCGGGCGGCGGCGAAGTCAAATCGGGAGGCGGGGTGCTCATGTCTCCCGACTGCGAAGGCACGGTGAAGTCCGGATTGTCCTGCGGATTGGTCGGCAAGTTGGTGCTGCACCCGAGGGCGAAAAAAACAATCGGAAAAAATGTACGCATAATACCTCCACTGCCGCTGTACTACATCTGCACTTCGCGAAGCAACAACAAACCTACTCCCAACGCAATGCGTCAACCGGATCTAGCTTCGCCGCGCGCCGAGCCGGCTCGACCCCCGCGAGCACACCGACGGCAGCAGAAA
>JAHFDU010000190.1 GCA_023248835.1 Myxococcales bacterium
ATCTCCGTGCCGTACATCAAAGCGATCGTTTCGATGCTTTTTGGTCTTTTTTCAGTCGGCGGTACCAAGCGAAAAACATCGTGCAACTTGGTCTCTGAGCTTGACCCACACCCGACAATTTGAAAAACAATGTTAGCCTAGTCAACGTGAAAGGGAAAAACAGACAGCAATCTTTCCAATACAAGACGTGGGGCGGCAAGAGGAAAGGATCCGGCCGCAAGCGACACACCGACGAGTTGGCGCATCGTCAGCGTCCCGCGCTCAACTCCAACCATCCCGTGCATGTCACCATTCGCGTGAAACCGGGAACTGTGAGTTTGCGCCGTAGCCGCACGTACAAAGTGTTGCGCCAGGCTTTTCGGACCGCACGGCGGCGACTGGGCATGCGGCTCTGCCACTTCGCCGTGCTCGGCAACCACGTCCATTTTATCGTCGAAGCGAGCGACAAAGTCGCGCTCCGCAGAGCAATGACGGGCGTCAACGTGCGCATTGCGCGGTCGCTCAATCGACTGATGAATCGCCGCGGCCGAGTGATCTCAGACCGTTATCACGCGCGTGCACTGACCACGCCGACAGAAGTTCGCAACGCCCTGGGATATGTGATGAACAATGCAAGACACCACGAGTACACAGCGAGTGCATTGCCCGATGTCTACTCTTCCTGGGCCGATATGGACGCGGTCGTGCCGCCGGAAACCTGGCTCCTGCTCGAGGGCTGGGGACGCGGCAGGAGACGATCACGTCGGGCCAACGAGTGATCACCGAAGCACTGTAGCAGCGGAAATTCGTAGCCTCTAGAACCGCGCGGCGCGAGCGTTTGTATTTCAGACGGCGCCGGAGACGGGCCAAGCCCTTTTCCTGTGCACCCGCCCGTCTTCGCGCCACCGCTCCAGAGGGCGACCTGCGCACAGGAAAGCCCCCGGCGCCTGAGACGGTTTGCGTCCGGTTTTGATTTTTTCTGGATGGGATGAAGCGAGAAATGAGATCCAAACCTGATCGCGAAACTGGTCGTGAACCCTTGCGGCAAAAACGAGCTCGGTTTCGATTACTTAGCTCATCCGAAGTGATGGGCGGGCAGGCTTCTGGTCGCTTGTCATGTATCATTATTATGATAGTCTCCAGAGGTGCCGGTGATTAAACCGATTTCCGATTTGCGGAACAAATCCGCTGAAATTTCAGACCTGTGTCATGAAACCAATGAACCGGTGTACATCACCAAGAATGGCGAAGGCGACTTGGTGGTGATGAGCCTGGCCGCCTGGGAAAAGGTCGAATCGCGGCTCGAGATTTACCGTCTGCTCGATGAAGCCGAGGCCGATGTGCGAGCCGGCGATCGCGGCAGCAGCGTAGCGGAAATTCGGCGACGGCTCAGGCGGTGAACTATTCGGTCCGCATTCTGAAAAGAGCGGCGCAAGATCTCCATGACATTCAGCGTTATCTTGCAGAGTCACCAGCGACGGCGGCGCATCTTGTCGATCACCTGCTCAATGCAGCACAGAGCCTGAGCGAGAGGCCATCTCGAGGCGCGCGACCACGCGATGCGCGTCTAAGAGAATCAGATTATCGATATTTGGTGGTTCGTCCCTATCTGATATTTTACAAAGTGCTGCGCCGCACGGTTCGGGTCTACCGCATCATCCACGCCAAGCGCGCCTACCGCGATTGGCTCTGACGGTATAATCAAACTAGTCTTGGCAGAGCGGGATGACAGTGACTGAGTCGTAGGTCATGAAAAACAGGCTGGACAGACTGAATTGAAGAGCCCCCTGCGTATCATTCCTTTGCAGGGTGACGTCGGCCAGCGTTGTCACATCGCCGCCCGACTTTGATACCTTGTTAACGGTCGTGACGACTGCGCCAGCCTTTGTCTGACCGTCAACAAAATAAACCGCGCGATCGTCAACAGCCATGGCGCCAATAACTTCGATCAGTTCCACTTGGCCATTGTGGGGCGCGGGATTTCCGGTGTTGGTTAGGCGCGTCACAGCGTCGCCCGACTTGGGCACGCGGGTGATTCCTTCATCGCAGTTCACGTAAACTGCATCGGCATCGAAAGCCAGCGTTAGAGAGTCGAAAATGCCACACTGAAAATTGGACGACTTTTGCTCGAACACTCCGTCGCTCTCAGCACGGGCGTAGAGCGCACAAGCACCCTCGAAAGAGAGGCCCTTGCAAGCAACCGCGTAGATGCTCCCGCCGTCGAGACGCCATGCCCCAACGGTGAATCGGTCACTGCTCTCGCGATTGGCAACCTCCGTCTCGATCAAAAAATCGCTTGGCTGACCACCGGCGCGAGCGATGCGCTTCCGCGTGAACGGACCAACCCGCCCTACACCGTCGACGACGAAAAACTCGGTGTAGTATATGTAATCGGTACTCAACAAGAGATCGGTGATGTTCTTTCTGTCGAGCGAAAGCGTGGCGACCTTTCTTGGCGTGCTCATCCCAGGGTCGAGAACGAAGAGTGAGTCGTCTTCGCTGCGCCAGGCTGCGCCAGTCGGCTGAGGCGAGAAGTCTTTGACCCAGCCGAGTGAAGTGACTGCGCCGCCATACTTCGGCAGCTTGAACAGACCGCCGACATCGGAGAGCAGGCTTGGCGGCTGCACCACGTACAGATCGTTTCCCTCTACGCCCATGCCGGTGATCGTCACAGTTCCTGAAACGTTCGCCTGCACAACTTTGTAAGGATCGCAGGCGGAACCCTTGGGCAGCCCGACGGTAAAATCCTGGGTAAGGGGGCCGCGAAAATCGAGTGAACAGGCACTAAGAAGCATCACAACCAAGCTTTTTCGCATGTGGGTCTCCTTTGAGAATCGCGTTCGTCTCGAAAGGTTAGACACGTGAAGATCAGAATCGGGCAACATCTCAAGGCACCGCAGAAAAAGTGATGGTTTGATGGTTGTCGACGACGGCGCCGTGCAGCGGCGAAAACGAATCGAGCTCGACGACATGATAGCCGTGCGACGCGCCCTGCCAGTTGGAAAGCAGTTCAGAAGCGCGATTGAGCGGCGCGACATCTTGTGGCCCTTGGTCGACGAAGAGAACGACTTCGTGCGCAGCGCTGCCGACGACAACATCGGGCGCAACGGCGGTGTTGTCGAGCAAAAGTGTGATCGCGCCGTCGCCATCTTTGTCGTCGCCGAAAAAGAATTGACCGATGCGCAGGGTCGCGCCGATCGGGTGGTGGTCGCTGGCGAGATAGACGCCCGATTCTGGCGGCGCGGTGAGTAGGTCGGCATCAAACGTCGCCGGGAATTGCAGCACAGAGAGCGGCAGGAAACTCAGATCGCTCGGCGCTGCAGCATCGATGAGTGCGTCGAAGCCAAGCCATTTGATCACCACCAGCGGATGATCGATCGCGGTGGGGACGCCACGGAAAACGCCGTGCAGCGTCAGCGTCGCGTCGCCCAAATAGCTGCCGTCGACCAAGCGTCCACAGCCGGCCAAGAAAATCAGCGGCCAGACAAACCTTTTCAAAAGTGCACTCCGAGTCCGCCGCCAAAACGGTAGGTCACTGGAATGGTCCAGCCGACCTGTTCTTGTGAACGAAGAAAGTAGGTCAGAAAGGCGCCGTCGACGCGCGCGTAAAGGCGACGCCACACCGGCACTTCGAGTTCGAACAGCGGGCCCAAGTACAGTCCGCCCGAACTGCGAGTGACAGTGTAGAGATCGGCAAAAGTCTGAACAAATTCGAGACCGCCGAATTCGAGGCCGAGCCCGACCGAAACCATCGAGATGTCGAACTGACGAAACGCCGCGACGCCAGCGGAAAACTCAAAGCTGTTCGAGCGCAAATGAGAATTTCGATGCACCGAATCGCCAAAGCCGAGTCGCAGCTCGAGCGACAGTTGGCGCAAATCGAGTCGGCCACCCAAATCGGTCCGCCACGCGGTGCCGAGATCGAGCACGCTGCCGCGCACCCCACCTTCGACAAACAGTGAGCCGGCCAGACGGCGCGCGGTGGCGCCTTTGCGCACCACTTGGGCAAATTCGACTCGGTGCATCGCCGAAATGGGCAGCGACACCACCCGCCCGCCGTCGACGGTGACATCGCCTTCGAGCAAATGATCGGTGGCGCGCAAGGTGACGTGGTAGCTGCCGGGCTCGAGCGACAGTCGCGCATCGGCAGCGTCGGTGTGAAGCTCGGCAGTGCCCGATCCGGCGCGACGCTGCACGATAAACCAGCCCGCTTGAGAAAATTGCAAAATGCCGCGACTGCCGTCGGAGCGACTCGGCTGTGTCAGGGTGACATCGCCGCGCCCGCCGAGATCGAAATAGTAGGTGGGATGTTGCGGCCCGGGCAGCGTCGCCGCCGTCGCTGCCAACGTGCGCTCCGACGCATAAGCAAATGCTTCGGAAAGTGAAACCACGCCATCGCGGTTGCGATCGGCAGCGCCCATCATCGCCGAGGCCAGATAGTGGGTGAAAAACGAGGCGCCAATGTCATCCGACTCTTGCGAATCTTCGCCGGCCGCGCTCGAGGTCAGAATCGCCAAGCCGCGCGCCTGCACCGGCGCTTCCACCTGTACATCAAAAGCTGGACCGCGTCGTCCGCCTTTGACCCGAGTCAACGCCCCCGAACGGCAAGCATCGATCACCAACACCCGCGCTGCTGCCGATGAGCCGGCCACCAAGCCCTTGAGCTCGGCGAGCGGCAGCAGCGTCGAACCAAGGTGCAGCGCTTCGGCGTCGGCGTGACCGGAGTAGTAAACAAACAGCAAACTACCGTCGACGTCGCTGCGAATGCGGACGTTCATGGCGATGATCGCACGCCTGACCTCTTCGGCGCTGCGGCCGCGCACCAGCACCACATCCTCGGCGTGACAACCGCCCAAATCGAGCAGAATTTTTTCGATGCGCTCGGCGTCAAGTTCGCCATAACGAAGTTGGGCTTCAGACGGATCGCCACGATTGGCGCCGACGACAATGGCGTAGCGATGCGGATCCGCCGCGGCGGTGGCGACGAGCGCGATCAAAAGAAACAATGCTTTCATTTACTCTTCTCAAAAAGTACCGAGCTCTCCTCGCAGCCGGGAAGCAGGAGTTTGCCGGCCGAGCGCGGATCATTTTTGGCATCGTCGCGCAGTTTTTTCAAAGCGGCGCGAAGCTCGTCGTCTAAAAATGGGTTCTTACATACCACTGCATAAATACGTTCCGCTCCAAGCGTCTCGTCGAGGGTGATGCTGCTCTCGAGCAGCTGCTCTTGGTTCGCCGGCCAAGATCTGGCCGACTCGTAGATGTTTTCGCGGGCGATATCGATGCTGGCAATTCCAAGAAAACCGCTCTTTTTCGTCGACAGCCGGAAGCGAATGGCGTCGCTCGGGTGCAAGATCTGGCCGGGAACAAACACTTCGACTTTTCCATCCTTGGCCGCGCGCACCACCAACTCAAGCTTGATAGCAGCGCCCTTGCTGCGCACCGACGAGCCGTGCGGCAGCACCAAAATCACCACCGCCGCCGCAGCTGCAAGCGCGGTCGCGGCCCACGGCAACCGGCGACGTACTTCGACTTTGTTCAGGAGCGGGACCTTACGGCCGATTGCCTTTTGCACCAGCCCTTCGACCCAAACTTCGTCAGCAAAATGCGCCGACTGCGCCTGCAGTTCTGAGCACCGCGCGGCACAGGTCGAACAATTCGCAACATGAATTTCGACCTCACTCTTGCGCTCGCTCGAAAGTTCACCGGCCCATAGCCGATCGAACGCCAGATCCGAAATGCATTCCGCTTTCGGTGTCGCCAATTGATCAGCCATGGCTCTCTCCACTTGCCGCCGCGACGCGAAACGCCTCGAGCCGATTGCCGACGGTGCGGCGCGACAACCCGAGCATTTCGGCAATCTCGTCGTGGCTCATCTGATCGACATAGTGATACACCGCAATCTCCTGCAAGTCGCTCGGCACTTTTTGTAGCACCTGCACCAGATGCAGCTGGTTTTGCACCCGGCTCTCCATGCCTTCCACCTTTGCCGGCTGCTCGGCCAAAAGCTGCTGGCGACGGCGACTGTCGCGCATCAAATTCAAGCAGTAATTGGTGGTGGCGCGATAAAGCCACGTGGTCGGCGAGGCCTCTTGGCGAAACTCGCTTTCCGCTCGCACCACTCGCAAAAACACCTCCTGCAGGGCATCGCGCGCCGCATCCTCATTGCGCAAAAGTGCCCGCGACCGACGCAACACCGACGGGCCGTAGCTGCGAAACCAACGGTCAACAACTGCGCGCTCCATGAAGACTGATGATTAGACCCGCGACCGGACAAAGAGGGCAAGAAAATCATTGCGGCGACGACAAACACCTCGTTTTTGCTTGACCCTCAGGTGGACGACTGATACACAAAGGCCTCTTTTTATTGAGGGAAATGTGGACAATCAGCTTGGCAGACCGCTCGAAGTCGAAGTTCGTGACAGCCTCGAAAAGGCAATGAAGATCTTGAAGCAGAAGATGTCCAAAGAGGGCATTTTGCAAGAGGTCAAGCGCCGCCGCTTTTATGAAAAGCCGAGCGTCAAGCGCAAGCGCAAGATGAGAGAAGCACGCAAGCGCCGCAACCGCGAAATGAAGCGCCGCCGTCCGCCCACCGCCCGCGACAAGTAGTCAGTTAGTCAGTTCGCTAGGCTTGCGCGAAAGTATCGGCCGCGGTTTCAACTGTCGCAACGGCCGCGAGGCGCTGCAGAACTTCGGTCACCAGCCGCTCGTAATCCACCACTCCTTTGCCGCGCGACGACTCAAACTCATAGATCGTTTTGCGGTGCGAGGGCGAGGCCTTGTGACGAGTGTTGACCCGGATCGGGTGTTCAAAAATCTCAGCGCCAAACTTGCGCCGTAAAATCGCTTCGACTTCGGCAGTAATCCGCTCGCGCCGATCATACATCGTCAATAGATAGCCGAGCACGTGGCAGGGCACTCGCATCCGAGTGCGAATACGTTCGAGCGTTTCGGTAAATAGTTTAAGCCCCAAAATCGGCAGATATTCGCAGCACACCGGGACGATCAAGTGATCGCTTGAGACCAGCGCGTTCATCGTCAACAAACCGAGATAGGGCGCAGTGTCGATAACGATGTAGTCGACTTTTTCGGTGACGGTTTCGAGGCAGCGCGTCAGCACCTCTTCGCGCGCCATCGCCGAGGCGAGCTGAAGATCGACCGCTGCGAGCGACTCGCCGGCCGGCGCTAGGAAAAGATTGGGCGTCGCCGTCTCACGTAAGACGTGCTCGATCTGCCTCTCAGCGGTCAGACACTCCGCCACCGAGGCGTCGCCCTCTTTGACCTGGATACCGAGGCTGGCAGTGGCCGACCCTTGGATGTCGAGGTCGACCAGCAGCACCTTGTGGCCGCGCCGGGCCAGGCCGGCAGAGAGGTTCACCGCGGTAGTGGTCTTGCCCACCCCGCCCTTCTGGTTGGCAACACAAAGAATCATGCTGCCAACCCTACGCTTTTGCGCGTCTCACGTGCAACTTTTTTTGGTAACATTCAGGGGCGCTCGAAAGTCCGGGCGCCGCCGACAGCTCACAGCCGACAGCCTACAGTTTCGGATGCATTCATGAAATCGGTGGTTCTAGTCTGCCCTTTCAAACGTGAATTTACGCGAGGTTCAACACGGTTT
>JAHFDU010000191.1 GCA_023248835.1 Myxococcales bacterium
CCGAAACGCTGCTCGAGTCGGAGCTGTTCGGCCACGAGCGCGGCGCTTTCACGGGTGCGGTCAAGCGCAAACTCGGACGGTTTGAATTGGCCGATGGCGGCACCCTGTTTCTCGACGAGATCGGCGACATTTCGCCCAATTTGCAGACTAAACTTTTGCGCGTCTTGCAAGAGCACGAATTCGAGCGCGTCGGCGGCGAGCGGTCGATCAAGGTCGATGTTCGGGTGGTCTCGGCCACCAACAAAGATCTGAGCAAAGAGGTGCAAGAGGGCCGCTTTCGCGAAGATCTGCTCTATCGCCTGCAAGTGGTGCCGCTGTTTTTGCCGCCCTTGCGCGAGCGTAAAGCCGATATTGCGCCGCTCACCGAGCACCTCATCGCCAAACTGCGGGCGAGCGCCAATCCGCAAGTTGTCGGTATTTCCGACGCTGCGCTGGCCCGCCTACTCAGCTACCGCTGGCCTGGCAACGTGCGCGAGCTCGGCAACGTGATTGAGCAGGCAATGGTGTTCACCGACGGAGAATTGATTCCACCGTCGGCGCTGCCGGAAGCGCTGCGCTCGGAAGCCGGGCTTGCCGCGAGCGACGTACCGGCGCTGCCGCCGCTGACCGGTGAAGCCAGCTTGCCCGACATTCTCGAGGATCTCGAGCGCCAGCTCATCACCAAGGCCTACACCCAAGCGCAAGGCGTGAAAACCGAGACCGCCAGGCTTTTGGGGGTCAAGCCGAGTGCGCTATACTACAAACTTGAAAAATTTAAGATCCAATGACCTCAGAAAACTGAGGTTTCCTCAAAAAACTGAGGGGTAGGAAAGGTGGTCTTCATATAAAATCAATGAGTTATAGGTCGGCACATGGATTGCTTTACTACCGGGTGATGGGTAAGAAGTGGCTCACAATTCTCGGTTTGACCCTGTTTTTTGGTACCTCTGCGCGCGCTGACAGCCTCGACGAAGTGCGCCGCGCTGCGCTTGAAATCCAAGTGCTCGGGCGGGATCGCGCCCAGCTGCTCAGCGCGGCGGCGCAGCTCGAAAAAGAGAGCAGCGAACTCAGCGCATCGGTGGAAAAAAAGAAAGCTTCGTGGGCGGGATTGCGGCGCGACTACGAACTCAGCCAGCTGCTCGCCGCCGCCCAAGCCAAGGCGCAGGAGCTTGAGCGCGTGGCGGTGAAGGCGCGCTGGCGGCAGGCGCCACTTTTGGCGGCGCGGCGCCAACTGGTGGAGGCCTGCGATCGCGCGCTTTCGCGTGCCGGGCTTGCGGCGTCGACCCGCATCGAGTTGGTGCAGCTGCGCACGGCGCAGGTGACCCTACTTAGCCAAGAGCAGTCGGGGCCGCCCAAAATCGGCGAAGTGCATTCCGACGCGCTCGACGGTCCACGTGAACTGAGCGAGAAGGCCGATCTGTTGCGCGATTCGGAAGACAAACTGCACAAAGAGTCGGCGCGTCTTTCGCTGCGCATCGATGACATCGATCGCCGGCTGCGGCTGCGCGACCAGGCCTTCAGGATTGACGAGGATCTGTTTGGCGAAGCCAACTCCACCCGAGTCGGCGTCGGCAGCGCGCAAAACGGCCTGCGGACGGGCAACGGCGGACGCAATGGGCTCGCCGCATCCCCTCAGGCTCCGACTCAAAAAACGGGTGGCGCAAGCGGTAACTCGCCCGCCCCGGTCGCTGCTGACAATGCGCCGCCAGCTCCGGGTGTTGCGGGCGCACAGCCCGGCACCAACACACCGCAGACCCCTGTCGATCCCGGTGGAGCCAACGGTGGTTTTGGTAACAAGACCAGCGAAACCACCTCAGCTGGGAACGATCACTCGAGCGGCAGCACGGCGCCGAGCTATTCGCTGCGCAACCTGGTCGATTCGGCGACGCTGGCCGAAATGGATCGGCTGGGTTCAATCGGCGACGCCAGCGACGAATTGCGCGCCCTCAAGCGTGCCCAGAGCGAGCTCAATCGCCTCGCCGAAGGGCTTGGCCGCCGCGCCAATCAGCTCTCCCACCGCGCCGACGAGCTCAAAGGCAAGAAGTAAGCCCCATCCTGGTCCGAGGATCGCGCCATATCGCGCCAATATAGCAACTAAAAAATGGCGCAATATGGCGCATTGTTGTAATCTGCTAAGAGATGATCTCGTTTCAGCTGAGTGCGAAACTAGAAAAAGAGCTCAAGCGATTTCAGGGCGCACTGGTCGAAACCTACCAAGAGATCGAATCCTGCGCCGATGAAGAGGTCGACTATCTGCACCGTTGCGCGCTTATCAGCACGGTGGGCGCCTCGACGCGCATCGAAAATGCCGCCCTCACCGATCCCGAAATCGAATGGGTCGATACCACCCTCACCCGCGATGCCCACACCACCGCTTTTGCCTCGAAAAAAAAATTGATTCTCGACAAGCTCTGCAAGGATCGCGAACGCAGCGTCGACGAAGTGGTGGGAAATCGCGACGCCCTCACCACCGTCTATGCACAAGCCAAAGAGCTTTTTCCGCTGCGCGAGTCCACCGTCAAAGGACTGCATCGCGAGCTCTTACAGTACTACCGGCCGGCCCGCCACCACGCGGGTGACTACAAGACCACGCCCAATCGCGTCGTCTCGGTAAATCACGCCACCCGAGAGGAGTCAGTGGTGCTCGAGCCGACGCCGCCCGGCATTCTCACCAGCACCGCCGTCAGCGATCTGATCGGCTGGTACAACCAGACCTTGCCCGACTATCTCTGGCCGCTTTTGACGGCGACCGAATTTGTTTTTCGCTTTCTCGCCATCCATCCGTTTCAAGACGGCAACGGTCGACTGGGACGCGCGCTGTTCTTGATGGCGCTGCTGCAGTCGGACGACAAGTATCTAAGCCGCGTGGTGCCGCTGATTTCGATCGATCGCCACATCGAACAAAACCGCTCGATGTATTACACGGTGTTGCAGCAGTGTTCGAGTGGAAAATATCGCCCCGATCCACGTCGCTACCGGCTCGAACCGCTCGCCTGGTTTTTTCTTCGCGCCATCGACGCTGCACTCAAAGACGTCAAGACCTACCGCACGCGATATCAAAATCTGCAGCGTTTTTCCGAAGCAGCGATGACTGTTCTTCGCTGTTTCAAAGAGAGTCCAGAAAAACGTTTACAAGTCTCAGACATTGAAGTCACCACCGCGTTGCCACGCCGAACCATCCAGCGCGTGGTCAAGACTCTCAGCGGCCAAGGTTTCTTACAGACGCTGGGGCAGGGCGCCGGCAGCCGCTACCAGTTGCTCTTTTAGTTGTGCTATTTTCCCTCACCATGGCGGACCAAGAGATCACAGTAGAGCAGTTGATGAAAAAGCAGGAGGCGATGGCGAAACGAATGATCGCGCTGTCCGCCGAAGAAAATGCTGGCAACATTGTCGCGGTCGGTGCGGAGTTGCAAGCCGAAGCGGCCGAGCTTGAGAAACTTTGCATGGCTTTCAAAGCGCAGGAGGAGGCCAAGGCCGGCCCGAAAACGCGCCAAGGGATCACCACGGTGGTGCTCACGCCGGCGCAGCGGCAGCGCGTGCTGCAAGAGACTGGCGTCGACATGCTCGAGGTCGACGTGCGCGACGACAGCAGCCGTTTTGTCGAGGGCATGCCGGTCACGCAGCCTCCCTCGATCGAAGAGATTGCCCTGGCTGAAGCGCGCGGACGCAAAGCGCTCGAGCTTGCCGAGGAGAAAGCACGCGCCGACGCCAACGCGCTGTTCGAGCGGGCGATCGGGCTCGGCGTGCCGGGACTGGCGGAGCAGATCGAGCGCGCCAAACAGGATCCCAATTTTCTTTGCGGGCTGTTTCACAAGAAGTCGCAGCGATAAACGACGCGAGAAACTCGAGCTAGCTCATGCAGCAGACGTTCGGCGGACATATATTGGCCATCACCGGACCACCGGGCACGTAGGGCGGCGCAAACGATGGAATCGGCCCGCCAAGCATGACCAGCTGCACCATTTGAGAAGGCAACCAAATGGTGAACGCCATCGAGAAGCAGGTGCCGAGGGCGTCGAAAAGTGCCTCATGAAACTTGCCCTTGTCCTTGTCCTTCACTCCACCGTCGAGCTCGTCGACCATTGCGCTTTTGATCATCTCCGGTGTTAGGATTTTCGCCACCAGCGCTGAAAGGCAGGTAATCATCGGCGTCCCGGCTTGAATTGGCATCGGTGGTGCCATCGGGCCGGGAAAGAAAGTGAAGGCCGGGCACCAAGGCAGGCCAGGAATCATCACCTTGTCCTGAAAATCCTTAAACACTTTGCCGAGTCCCTTGGCCACCGCGTCGCTGTACTTCTGAAAATTCTCGCGCTTCTTGGGCGACCAGCTTTGCCATTGGGGAGCGTTCTGGCAGACCATGTCGAGCGCCGGCCCCATCGTTTTCAGGCAGCCCGGCGCTCCGATCACCGATGGACCAACGCCGGTGAGATTTTGATAGCCGGAGGACAAGCGCCACATGTCCATCGCAAATTTCACCCCGTCGATGGCAGCGTCGATAAAATCCTGAAAATCCTTGCCAATCTTGTCGCAACTCTCCTGGTAATATTTGTTCGGCTCGGCCGCCATAAACATCGGCGGGATGGTCTGCGGGATGGCGATCTTGTCCGCTGGCTTAAATGCATCGTCATACTGTTTGCCTTCTGGATCGCCTTGCGGTTTTTGAAAATCCACCGGCAGTTTTTTCATGTTCGCGTAAAATTTCACGTAGGCAATTTGATTGATGCAGTTCAGGCTCGGCATGTGGTTCTCCACATTCTCTGCACTTCGGCGCCAATTCTTTTTTTTAGATCGTCAATCCCCAATTTCGACATTGTCCGATCCTTCTGAAAGTTTACCCTTGCCGCCGCAGTGTGTGGTCTCGTCATCCTTGCGATGGGCGCCTTTGCCGTTGATGAAAACCGACTCACTGGCTTTCGTGGCTGTCCAAGTGTTGGTGCCGCAGCAGCCGCCATGCATGCCCTTGTCCTTATCGCGCAGCGCCGGCATATCGTTGATAGTCACGTTGGGCGAGCCACAGATCGCCGGGCCGGCAGCTGGGTGCGGGCAGCCAGGACAGCCATGCTTGCACTCATCCAATTTTGCGATGTGGCCGAGAAATCCAGCAGCTGATTGTCCCATGGGCTAAAAATCGTCCTTGCACTTCTTTTTCTTGTCGCCGTCGGTTTTCTTCGGCGCTGAAGATGGATTCATCTGGATCTTCGGGCCGCCTTTCAGCGTCATGGTGTCGTCGGCGATGAAAGTAGAGGTACCACCCGAAGTAATTTCTGCTTGCTTGCCGACGATGAAGCGGCCGTTTCCGCCGGCGACGATGTTGGTATCCTCGCCACTGTCCATGGTGATGTTCTTCTTCGCGGTCAGACTGATTTCGTCGGCGTGAAGATGGATTTGGCCGCCTTCGGAAGTGATGGTGATTTTCTTGTTCTTGATGTCGATGATCAGATTCTGACCCTTCTTCTTGTCGTTCTTGCCGTCGCTTGCTGAGATGATGATGCGGTGCGCTTCGTCGTCTAGCTTAATAAATGACTTCTTGTTACCGCTCTCGAGCGTCACCGACACTTTGTCTTTGGTGTCGTCGAATTTTAGCTGACTCAGCGCACATGATTGGATCACCCGCACGTTGCGGCCGATCGCCTTTTTGTCCTGAGCCTTGTCGGCATCCGATTGAGCCTTGACTTCGGTTTTGGCGTCTTGGTCATCTTTGGTGTTGCTCTTGACCAGCGGCTTTTCTTTGTCGGTCCACAGACCGCCAATCACAAACGGACGCGAAATATCGCCCTGCTCAAATGCCACCAGCACTTGATCTTGGACATTGGGCAGCCAGTACACGCCGTAGCTTTTTTCGTAAGCGTCGCCGACGTCCTTGCCATCTTTGTCCCAGTGTTTGTGGGCTTCGCTGCCTAGGTCGGGGAAGTTGCCGCCGGCGCCGATGGTGGCAATGCGCGCCCAGTCGCTCTCGTAGGTGTCGTCCAGCCACGGGAACCGCACCTGTACCATGTATTTGCCGAGCGGGTGGTTGTTCCGAGTGACGACGCCAACCACCACGCCGTAAATCTTGTTGCGCGCCTCGCGCTCTGCCAGCTCTCCTAATCTACGAACGCTCACGGGTGCCTCCTTGGGGACAGCAGCATACCACGATCCTCCACTGATTATCGGCTGCACGCGCCAGAAAGTTGCGTCCCGATCGCTGCATCCGCCATATTATGACGTGATGGGAATCGAGCTCCAAAAAGGCGAGAATGTGCTGTATCCAGCGCCGTATGTGCCGTCCGAGCCTGCCCTTTTGGTGGTCACCACCTCGCGCACCGTCTATTTTGGCAGCGACGGGCGTCAGGAGATGCTGTCGAGGGACCTGATCTATACCGGCCGCAGCGTTGGGCGGCCCTACTGGGTGATCGCACTTTTTTTGGCGCTGCTTGGGCTACCGCTTTCGGGCTACGCTGCCTATAGCTACCTTAGCGTCTATGGCAAGCCGAGCTTTGCCGAGCAGCCCCCCGCGGTCACCGAAGGAGTTGAGCTTGAAGATCCCGCCGATGCGCGCTGGCGTGCGCTCTATTTTGGCGCTCCGGCGGTGTTGCTCATGGCAGGCGCCTATTTTTTGATCAAGAAGAAGCGCTATTTGGTCATCTGCCGCAATCGCTCGGGTGATCTGATGAAGATCGCTGTCGAAGATTCGATAAAGCAGATGACGTTGATGATGACGATCCAAGCAACTGCGATGGCCTCCGGCGGACAGAGCGCGCCGCCACCCAACGCGCCGCCCAAAAAATAAGTTCAGAGAGTTTTCAGATACTCGAGCACCGCGCGACGAGCGTCCGCAGTGAGCGCGTCTCCAAAAGTGTGGCCCTGGTTCGAGTTGCCGGGCTGGGACGTGTCGAAGAGGGGGCCCGAACTGTTCGATGTCCAACCTACCGCGTCGACATCGAAATCGCTGTCGGCAAAAGACATCCCCCAAGTGGAAGGTCGCTTGGACGAGTCGAGCATTGCTTCGAGCGTCGGCACCGAGCCGTTGTGCAAAAACGGTGCGGTGGCCCAAATCCCGTCGAGCGGCGGCGCGACGTATCCGGCTTGCGGCTGGAGTCGGGCGCCCTGTCCATAGTACGATGAGTTGAACCAGTTGACCGCGTGTGCGTTGGCCCAGGGGTTTTTCGCCAAGCTCGGATCGGTGCCGACCCGAGCGAGCGAAATCAGAAGATTGGGATAGGACCACTTGGCGCCGTAGGTGCCGTGACACGGGGAGCAAGTGGCGCTGAACACCTTCTCACCCGACGCTGCAAGCTTGGCATCGATCGCGTACGGAAACTTGGGAGGCTCAATCGAGCGCAGGTACGCGGCGATGTCGACAAACAGGGCATCGATCTGTTTGGCCTCACTGACATCGGCAACTGAAAAGATGGACATGTTCATCATATGATGGACCTGATCGCCGCGTCCCATCGCATTGTAATAGAGCGCGTTTTTTTTCTTGGTCCGCCACCACGGCGGAACATCGACCCAACCTTGCAGGCTGGTCGACGAATCAAAACTCGCAGTCGAGGACCAAGCTAGCGTTGTCGGATCGCGGTGCGAAGCGAGCGCAGCGAATGTCATCAGTCCAGCATTCGCGGC
>JAHFDU010000192.1 GCA_023248835.1 Myxococcales bacterium
AATTGTGCGATCGCTACGGGATGGAGCGCGTCGATATTGAACCTTATCTGCCAGTGCGCCCCGAGGCCGCGGACAAGCTCGAGATGGGCGTGCACTATCTTGGCTACTATCTCAAGTGGCACCCGCAGTCCTGCTACTACTACTCGGTCGAGAACATCGGTTTTGTCGCCTCGCCCGAACGCACGCCCGGCACCTACAGCAAATACAATTCGATCGACGATCGAATGGACGATTTTCACTACTACACCACCTACATCAAGTTTGGCATCGGTCGCGCCACTTACGACGCCTCGCAAGAAGTTCGCTCGGGCGACATCACGCGACCAGAAGGCGTCAGCCTGGTCAAACGTTTTGACGGCGAGTGGCCGTCGCGTTTTGACGAGCAGCTGTTCGAATATTTGTCGATTTCCGAGCGCGAATTTCCCAGAGCCGCGCGAGCCTTTCAGTACCCGACGATGAACAAAGAATATTTTATGCATTTGGCTGAGCAGTTTCGCTCGCCTCATTTGTGGAAGCGCGAAGGCTCAGAATGGAAATTGCGCCATAGCGTGTGGCAGGACGCGCCGGGATGAACCCGCGCAAGCTCTGTGTGGTCACGGGTGCGCGCGCCGAATATGGCCTGTTGCGCTGGCTGATGCAGGAGATCGCTGACGACCCGGCGCTGACTTTGCAAACCGTTGCCACCGGGATGCACCTGTCGCCCGAATTTGGGCTGACCTATCGCCACATCGAAAAAGATGGCTTTGCCATCGACGCCAAAGTGGAAATGCTGCTGTCGAGTGACGCACCGGTCGGTGTCGCCAAATCGATCGGACTCGGCGCAATTGGATTTGCCGACGCGCTGCAAAAATTGGCCCCCGATTTGGTGATACTGCTCGGCGATCGTTTTGAACTACTCAGTGCGGCCAGCGCGGCGATGGCGCTGGGGCTGCCGATGGCGCACATTCACGGCGGCGAGAGCAGTGAAGGCGCCATCGACGAACAGATTCGCCATGCGATTACCAAGCTCGCCCATCTGCATTTTGTCGCCGCCGGGCCCTATCGCCGCCGCGTCATCCAGATGGGTGAACAGCCAGCGCGGGTCTGGAACGTCGGCGCGATTGGACTTGATAATTTGACGCGTCTGGCGCTGCTCGACCGACCGCACCTCGAAAAGGCGATCGGTTTTTCATTGGCTGAGCCGACTTTTTTGGTGACGTTTCATCCTGAAACTTTAGGCGGCGAGACTTCGACGCTCGCACTTTTCGCCGCCCTCGATCATTTTTCTAAGGCGCACATCCTATTCACCCAGCCCAATGCCGACGCTGGCGGACGCGCCATCAGCGAACAGATCACTGCCTACGTCGCTCGTTCATCGGGGCGAGCCGCCAGCTTTTCCACTCTCGGCCAACTCAACTATTTGAGTACGATGAAGCACTGTACAGTCGTGGTCGGAAATTCTTCGAGCGGAATCATCGAGGCGCCGGCGCTCAAACGCGCAACGGTGAACATCGGCACTCGGCAAGAGGGGCGCTTGCGTGCAAGCTCGGTGATCGATTGCGCGCTTTCAGAATCGGCGATTGTCGCCGCGCTTCATCGCGCGCTGTCGTCGCAATTTCAAGCTACGCTCGATCACATTGACAATCCCTATGGCGATGGCGGTGGCGCGATATCGGCGCGTATCAAAGACACACTGAAGACGGTTCCGCTCGCCGGGCTCTTGCAAAAAAACTTCTACGATCTCGAAAAGAGCGTGCATGTCGGCTGAGTTGGTGATTATTGGCGGCGGCGAACACACCTGCGTGGTGTACGACGCCGCCCAGGCCGATTTTGTTTTCGTCGGGTTGGTCGACCCCACTCCAGCCGAAGTAACGCTACAGCGCACGGGGCTGCGCTGCCTCGGCAACGACGAACAATATTTGCGCGCGCTCAACCCTACGCACCTGCACGTACTCAGTGTCCGAGTGCGGCCGCGCGACCAATCCCGCCAAGTGGTGGCCCAGCGCTACGACGCTTACCAAGTAAAATGGGCGACCATCGTGCATCCGCGCGCCTGGGTCTCGCCTTCGGCTGTGCTAGACCCGGGAGTGGTAGTGCTCGCCGGAGCCGTCATCAACTCGGGCGCGCGCATCGGTCGCCACACCATCATCAACAGCTCGGCGCTGATCGAGCACGACGTCCACGTCGGAGCCTTTGCGAGCATCGCGCCGGCCGCAGCCATCGGCGGCGGCACCGAGATCGGCGAAGGCACCTACGTCGGCCTCGGAGCGCGGGTGCGCGACCATATCCAAGTCGGCGCCAACGCGCTTATCGGCATGGGCGCAGCGGTGATACGTTCGGTCGATGCCGGCGTCACCGTGCAGGGCGTGCCAGCGAGGCGAACCACCTAATGGCGCCGCGTTCAGAAAGAGTCGTCGATCGGCGCATCGAACTGTGTCGGGTGCTGCTCTCCGACAAGCTCGTCGATGCCATGCTGGCGCTCGATCGTTCCAATGTTCAAATCGCGCTAGTGGTCGACGAGAACGAGCACATGGTTGGCACCATGACCGACGGTGACATTCGCCGCGCGCTATTAAGCGGCGCCGACTTGCAGTCGCCGATCTTGCCGCACATTGTGCGCAATTTCGCCTCGGTGGGGCCGAGCGCCGGACGCGCCGAAGTGCTGGAGCTGATGCAAGCGCGCTCGATTCAGCAAATCCCAGTGCTCGACGACGAGCGGCGATTGGTTGGGCTTCATCTTATTCACGAACTCCTCGGCATCGTCGAGCGCCCCAATTGGGCGCTGATCATGGCGGGCGGCCTCGGCACGCGGCTACGGCCGCTTACCGAAACGGTGCCCAAGCCGATGATCAAAGTCGCCGGCCGGCCGATTCTCGAGCGCCTGGTGCTGCACCTGGTCGGCTTTGGTGTCAGGCGCATCTTCTTGGCGGTCAACTATCTCTCCGAGATCATCGAGCAGCACTTTGGAGCAGGCGAGCTGTATGGTTGTGAAATTGAATATTTGCGAGAAGATCAGCCGCTCGGCACCGGCGGAGCGCTGGCGCTTTTGCCCGATGCACCGACCCATCCGCTATTGTGTATGAACGGCGATTTGATGACCCAATTTGATGTTGGCGCGCTGCTCGATTTTCATGATCGCGGCCGTTACGCAGCGACAGTGGCGGTGCATCCTTACATGCACACCGTGCCGTTTGGCGTGGTCGAGATCGACGCCGGGCGGTTGGTCAAGCTCCAGGAAAAACCGACCATGGTGTGGTCGACCAACGCCGGCATCTACGTGCTCAACCCGCAGCTGCCGCTGCGCGTTCCCCACGGCAAAAATTTTCCGATCACCGGTTTGGTGGAAGACTGTCTGGTGCGACAAGAACGCGTCGGCGCCTATCTACTCGAAGGCGACTGGATCGACGTCGGTAGGGCCAGTGAACTCGATCGCGCAAGGGGAAAAGGCGAATGAGTCTAAAAGGAAAAAAAGTGCTGGTGACCGGGGCGGATGGATTTATTGGCAGCCACCTGACGGAGCGCTTGGTGCAAATCGGCGCCAGCGTGCGCGCGTTTTGTCTCTACAATTCGCAAGGCTCGTGGGGCTGGCTCGATCGCACCGAAAAAGAAATTCGTTCCGCCCTCGATGTCCGTCTCGGCGACGTGCGCGACGCCGGCTTTGTCGAAACCGCCTGTGAAGGCATCGACGTAGTATTTCATCTCGCCGCGCTGATCGCGATTCCTTACTCCTACCTGGCGCCGGAATCATTCGTCGACACCAACATTCGCGGCACGCTCAATCTGCTTGAGGCGGCGCGTCGTTGCGGCGTCAAGCGGGTGGTGCACACTTCGACCAGCGAGGTCTACGGTACGCCAGAATCGCTGCCGATCCGCGAGACCCATCCGCTGCAGGCGCAATCGCCGTATGCGGCGACCAAGGTTGGCGCCGATCAGCTGGCGCTGTCCTATCACATGAGCTTTGGCCTGCCGGTGGTGGTGCTCAGGCCGTTCAACACTTACGGGCCGCGGCAGTCGACCCGTGCGGTGCTGCCGACGATGTTGGTGCAGCTACTTTCGGATGTGCGCGAAATCGAGCTCGGCCGACTCGACACCCGCCGCGATCTGACATTTGTCTCCGACACCGTCGAGGGATTCGTGCGCGCCGGGGAAGTTGGCGGCATCGAGGGCGAAACCATTCAGCTCGGCACCGGTCGCGCGGTTTCCATTGGCGAATTATTTGAAGCCGCCTGTCGCGCGCTCAACAAAGATGCCACTGTGCGGCAAGACGCGCGCCGGGTGCGGCCCGACGCCAGCGAAGTCATGGTGCTACTTGCCGACCCCTCGGTGGCTCACCAACGGCTCGGTTGGCAGGCGCAGATTTCGCTCGAGAGCGGGCTCGAAAAGACCGCCAATTGGCTGAGCGAACACATGGCTCTGTACAAGAGCCAGTTCTTGCATTTGTAATTTGGGCGCGATTTAGACGCTGAGTTGAGCAGAAGAAGTCGGCGCGAAGGCTGAAACCATGGTCGCCGGACGGCACTCGCGCATCAGCGACTTGGTGCGCACGCGAGTAATCCCCTTCGACAGGCCGAGCAGACTGGTGCTCCAAACTTTCAGAAAGCCGTCGAGCTCGCGCGCCGCTTCCGGCTGCAGCGCGAATTCGAAAATCTGTGGTTGGGGTAGACGAAAACGGCTGGTGTCGCGCGGGATGTTGGCCGCCATCCAGGCCGGGATGTCGTAGTGCAACACCGACCAAGCTGGCGGCAAGATCTCCTCCGCGGAAGTTCCATGGGCATGCCGCTGCTCGACGTAGCGATGAAAATCGGCCCAGAAAGCGTCGAAATCCGCCATCTCCGCGGCGGCGCCCTTTTTCACCAGCAGCGCTTTGGCGGCATTGAGCGCGACAGCGCAGACTTCTCGCCAATGGAAAAACGAAGCCAGCGCGCGGTATTTGTACATAAGATTATCGCCGACCTCGCCGCTCTCGAGTTTTTGAAAATTCTCCGGAATCGAATAGTGGTCAACCAGTGCCTGATAGCTCGGAAACAGCTCTCCGCGCGTTTCGGCGACGAACGATTCGAGCATCTTGCCCACCGCGCCGCCGTCGGCGTCCATCGCATGGCGCATCGCTTGCAAAAACTGCGACGGCTTGATGCCAAACGACTTGACCACCGCGCTAACATCCTCGAACCAGCCGTTGTTCCAAAACACGGTGAAGGTGAGCGCAAAACGACGCGCCTCGAGATAATCTTCGAAACTAAGCGTGTCGGTGGCAATCGTGATCTCATCGACATCGAAGCAGGGTTTGCTGTCGTAGACGCCCCAGTTCTTCGGCAGCACGCGGAAGCGCGTCTGGAAATGATGTTTGTCGCGCGACTCCACCATCTCGAGTTCGGAGCCCTTGAGCATCATCGCCTGAAACAGGTGCATCTCGTGGGTGCCGGCGTCGATCAGATCGAAAATTCCCTGCAGGTGCGACTTTAGCGTTTCGCCCGGCAAACCCAAGATGAGATCGGACATCGAGCGCAGGCCGCGACCACGCACGTGAATCATCACTGTCTCGTAGGCGTCCTTGCTAATGTTCGAACGCTTGACATGGCGCAAAGTGACGTCGTCCATCGACTGCACCGCTTGATAAACCACGATCGCGCCATTGACCTTCTCGAGCGACTGAATGATGCGCTCGGGGCGGTTCTTGCCGGTGGTGGCGGTGATGTAGCTCGGCCAGCCGTAGTTTTTCTGTACTTCGCCGATGTAGCCAGACAGCTCGATGTCGCGCTCAAACATGCCGTAGTTCGAATCAGCGATGATCAAGTTTCCCACCGACGGAGAGACCTCGTAAATGCGCTTGCCGATGTAGTTGAGCTCTTCGCGAATGCGAGCTTTGGAAAAGTTATGAACCTTGGTGTACCAACGAATGCCCTGCACACAAAAAGTGCAAGTGAACGGACAGCCGCGATTGGTTTCGATCATCGGCGCCAGCTTGCCGTCGAAGAAATGGTCCATCACGCCGGTCAGCCACGGTGATGGAATCTCTTCAATTTCGGCTTTGCGCTCCCACATCGTGGTATGGGCAATCGAGCCATCCGGACGGCGGAACATCGCCGACGGAATCTCGCCTTCGAGGAGCTGCGCCTTGGACTTGCCCTTTTCCAGGTAGAGACGAGCCAGATCGCGGCCGAGAAAATCGCCCTCGCCGAGCAGGTAGACATCGATGTCCTGGTGGCGCCGCATGTACTCGATGCGCCGCTCCTCTTCGAGATAGATGTTGGGCCCGCCCATCACCACCAGCGTGTCGGGACGAATGGCTTTGGCGATTTTGGCGAAGTGATGGCTGACAAATTCGTTCCACATGTAATTGCTCAACATCAGCACATCGGGTGGGCTCTGTTTGAGCGCCGCGAGCAAATGGTCGGGATAGGTGAAAAGTTGCGATTCCACGCCGGGTAAGTCGCGATCGATGACCGCCTTCATGTACCCGATTCCGACCGGCATCCCATCGGTGACGAGCACGCCAGAATAGTTGTGGCGCAGATCCGCCAAGTAGACGCTGAGTTCCATCACTCCTCCCGAAAACGTGGCCCTGAGATTGCCCGATCTATTAGGGGCGCGCAACTCTTGTTTCATTCACCAAATTCGGAGTAGTGTACGCGGCGTATGAGGAACACGTGGCGCATTTTTTGGTTTTGGGGATTGATCGCTGGCTGCTCGGATCAGCGTCCCTCCTTGCACGGCGGCGGCGATCTGGCGGTGACTCCAGCAGATTTGGCTGGAGTCACAAGTGACCTTGGGCCCGCCGATTTGGGGCCCGACCCTGAGCCCGATCTGGCGCCCGGCGTCGATCCGAACCGACCCATCTGCCAACCTGGCGATCTGCCGGCGCTGGTCAGCAGCATCGCAGCCTACACCCCAAAGCTCTTGATGTTCGGCGACGAGCTGGTTTTTCCAAGTTCGGGCGGGCAGCTGATGCAAATTTCCCGTCGCGGTGGGGTCGCTCAGGTCATCGCCTCGGTCGACATGACACCAATCTCGGCGCTTGGCCGCACCATTTACGGCCGACGTCGCCCGGTCGATTGCGCCGCCAGCAATTGCGGCGATCTGATCTCGGTAGATTTCGACACTGGCGTGGTGACTTCGCTGGTGCAGCATCTCGAACCGATTTTCAAATTGGTCGCGCACTCAAGCGGCATCTACTGGGTAGAGTGGGGGTCGACGCTGCGACGCTACCGGTTTGATACTCAGATGGTCGAGGATCTCAGCCCTTCGGGTTGGAGTTTGGCGGTGGTCAACGACGACATTTGGTTTCCAGCGCCGGGGATGGAACTGCAGGCTTTGGGCATCTACCATCCGAAAACCGGCAAGATCGATGTTATTCAGACTGCCAACGGCGTCGATGGCATCGCCACCGACGGCAAGGACGTATGGGTAGGTCAGACCCGCATCGCCGCGCACGGCGACGGTCTCAATGTTTACACCCCCACCGGCAGTCTGCTGCAGACCTATGATTGTGGACACGCTTTCGCGGCCGAGCTAGCGCT
>JAHFDU010000193.1 GCA_023248835.1 Myxococcales bacterium
GCGCCGTAGAGCAGTACCGCCTGAATGCGCTTTTTCCACGACACTTGCGCCGACAGCAGCGCCCAAATCACCGGCACCACCATCACCACCGAACTTTGCCGCACCAGCTGCGCCAATCCCGCGACAACACCGGCGCCGACTGCGCCGGCCACAAGATGGCTGCGGCTTGAGCGTACGGCGAGAGCAAATTCGAGCGTCAACAAAAACGTGGCCAGCGATTCGGTCAGTCCGTAGCAGCAGAGAATCAGCATGATCGGGCAGAACAAGACTGCGAGCAGTCCGAGGTGCGGCGCGCCCGCGCTTAAGCGACGCTCGCGCAGCAGAAAAAAAATGCAGAGCGCTGTGCCAAGATCGAGCAGCACGTTCCAGCGCGTCGCCCGCACCAGATGAGTCTCGATGTCGAGTGGTGCTCGGTGCACCGCGACATACGCCAAAAAGAGTGGATAGCCGGGCAATCGCGCTGCGGTGAGCGGATGCGAAGAACCATGGGCATAGCGATGGTTCTGCCGGAACTCTTGCGAAAGATGGTAGTACTGCGTGCCATCACCCGCGGGCGCGTGCCAAGAGGTGACGATTGCCAACCGAAAAAGTCCTGCTGCGAGCAGCAGGACAGCTAGAATCGCTAGATCACGACGCGCCATGATTTGAAGTCAGTTCAGATTTGTGTGCGCCGTTCTTTTTTAGATCGTCGAAGTCGGCGCTGACCATCATCTTCACCAGCTCTTTGAAAGTGACGCGCGGCTGCCATCTGAGTTTTTCGCGCGCTTTGGACATATCGCCACGCAACTCGTCGACCTCGGCAGGACGAAAGTAGCGCGGATCAATTTCAACATGTTTGTTCCAGTCGATCTGCAAATGACCGAACGCCTCGTCGAGCAGTTGGCGCACCGAATGGCACTCACCGGTGGCGATGACAAAATCTTCGGCGGCGTCTTGCTGGAGCATCAACCACATCGCTTCGACATAGTCGCCAGCAAACCCCCAGTCGCGCCGCGCGTCGAGGTTACCGAGGAAAAGTTTGTCCTGCAGGCCGAGTGCGATGCGAGCCGCAGCACGGGTGATTTTTCGAGTGACAAAAGTTTCGCCACGACGCGGGCTCTCGTGATTGAACAGAATGCCGTTGCAGGCGTACATGCCATAGGCTTCGCGATAGTTCACGGTGATGTAATAGGAATAGAGCTTGGCCACTGCATAAGGGGAGCGCGGATGAAACACCGTTTTTTCTGACTGGGGAGGCGGCGAACTGCCAAAAAGTTCCGACGACGACGCCTGATAAAAACGAGGGGTTTGCCCCGATTCGCGAATCGCTTCGAGCAGGCGCACCGTGCCGAGCCCAGTGACGTCGGCGGTGTACTCGGGCACGTCAAAGGAGACACGCACGTGCGACTGCGCGCCCAGGTTGTAAATCTCCGTCGGCTTGACCGTGCGCAAGATGTGATTGAGCGACGAGGCATCGCTGAGATCGCCGTAGATGAGTCGCATGCGTACGTCGGGGCGGTGTGGATCTTGGTAAATGTTGTCGATGCGACCGGTGTTAAAGGAGGAAGATCGGCGAATGATGCCGTAGACCTCGTACTCTTTCTTGAGTAAGAGCTCCGCCAAATAAGACCCATCCTGCCCGGTGATGCCAGTAATCAGCGCGCGCTTCATGGTGTTCGACCTCTACTCGACGCTACCGCAAAATGCAACCGAGAAAGCGGCTTTGCGCTTGACCGTATTATTAAACTAAACTAAACTTAGTTTGATGGTAAGAGTGAACACTCACGAGGCCAAGACACGTTTGTCCGAATTACTTGCCGCAGTGGAGGATCGGGACGAACAGGTGCTCATTTGCCGAAACGGAAAGCCGGTGGCTGAACTGCGCCGCGTGCGCGCAACCACCGATCCGTTTAAGACCGATCCCAAGCTCGCGGCGGTGAAGTTCTATGAAGATCCTGTCGCTCCGCTGACCACCGACGATTGGCCGGATCCCGATGCTTGGCCCGGAGTCCAAGCCCAGCCACGGAAGCGGCGGCGATGATTCTTCTCGACACCTGTACATTGCTCTGGCTCGCCAGCGGACAATCGCGATTGTCAACGCGCGCCAAGGCGGCGATCAACCAAGGCCGGGGCGTTCTTTACGTCTCGGCAATTTCCGCTTTTGAAATTGCGCTCAAGCACCGTAAGCGCCGTCTGACGCTGCCGATGGCGCCCGAACGTTGGTATCCTGCAGTGCTAAAGCGACACGGTGTTCGCGAAATACCTATCGACGGTGAGATTGCCACGCGGTCGGCTCTTTTGCCCTCGGTACACGGGGATCCCGCCGATCGCATCATTCTTGCCACCGCGATGATTGGTAACTTTGTGATCGTGACCCCGGATGAGATTTTTCGCGAATATCGAAACGTGAAGGTAGTGTGGTGAAAACGCGAACTACTATTTTAAGCGCTCCATGATGCCGCGGGAAATGAAAAGGTCGACCAGATCGGGGTCAAACTGTGGGCCGGCCTGTCGACGCAAGATCGGTGCGCACTCCGCAAACGGCAACGCAGCTTTGTAAGGTCGATCGGTCACCATCGCGTCATAGGCGTCGGCCAAGCAGACGATGCGCGCCAGCAGCGGGATGTTCTCTTTTGCCAGTTTGTCGGGATAGCCGGTGCCATCCCAGCGCTCGTGGTGATTGCGAATGCAAGGCATGATTGGCTTTAACATGTCGAGCTGAGTCGCGATCTGATAGCCAACCACCGGGTGGACTCGCATCTGGGTCCACTCCGCCTCGTCGAGCGGACTCGGCTTGAGCAGCACCGCGTCCTTGACGCCGATTTTTCCGATGTCGTGCAAAAATGCGCCAAACTCCAGCGTCTCGAGATCTTGGTCAGACAGGCGCGCCTCCTGCCCAAGCGCCATCGCAAACACCGCGGTGCGGCCGCAATGGCCTTTGGTGTAGGGATCCTTGGCTTCGATGGCTTCAGCAAATCCGAGCAGCGCTTGGCGCGAAGCCGCTTGCAAGCTCTCGTAAGCGGTTTGTAGTTCACGCGTTCGCTCTTTGACCACGGTGTCGAGCAATTTTTCGCGCTTCTGCAATTTTCCTGTCTCTAGGCTCAGCTTGCGAATCAGCGCCTTTTGCTCCTGTTCAAGCTTTTGCAGTTTGAGGCCTTCGGCAACAATACCGCTTAGGTGCCAGCGCTCGCCGACGCTGCCGATGAAACGAAATACTTTTCCCGGATGGGACTCTTCGAAGGCGCGCCCAGCCTCGAGCTCGGACATCAGCAACACCAGAAAAGCGTCGGGGCGCTTGCTCAACGTCTCGGCGACAATCCGGTCACCGTCGAGCACTTTGGTGTCTGCGACCACCACGCTGTAGTCGGCGTGCTCGAGCTGACGCCCGGCTGCGTCTTCGCTCGCGACCCAATCACTCTCGATGAGCGGCAGTAGCACATCGCCAAGTTCGCGCGCTGCCGTCTCACTTGGATGAATGATTAATGCCCGCGACACCACTTTATTGTAGCATGCCGGCCCATGTGGTTTGACCGCCTTCGCCAAACCGGATTGATGGGACTTGGCCGCCGCGCCGGCCGAGTTCTACTCGAGCGCTCAAGCGCTCAGGCGGAGCTGTGGTCGAAACGATTGATGCACGCCGAGGCGTGGGCGCGCGTTCCGGCCGAGCAGCGAGATCTATTGTCGCGCAATCGGACATTTGAAAATCGTCACCGCGGCGAGCGCGCATTCGTGCTCGCCAATGGACCGTCGCTGGCGCAGCAGAACATCGATCACTTGGCGGCGGAAACCACGTTTTGTTGCAATTCTTTTTTTCGTCATCCTGAAGTAAAATGGGAGGCGACCTACTATTTAGTAACCGACGGAGTTTGGTTTGAAGACAACGACGAATGCAAGGCCGCGTTGCGAGACCTTTGCGATCGACAGCAGCGTGCGCAACTCTTTGCGCCAGTGCAGTATCACGACGTGATTCGGCAGTACGATCTGCTTCCCGAGTCGCGCACCTTCTACATGGCGATCGATGGTTTCTTGCGCGAATCGCTCTATCCCGACGTCGATCTGACTCGACTGGTGCTGTCGCCACCGACGGTGGTTCAGACTTCGATCCTGGCGGCGCTGTACATGGGCTGCTCGCCGATCTATCTACTCGGATTCGATCACAACTGGCTGCAAGACCCGACTCGATTTGATCATTTTCATCCCGGCAACACCATTGGCGCCGAGCGCGGCACCCACGTCGGCGATCCGTTGTGGCAGACTTACGGCACACTTACCGAATATGTGAACACCATCTGGCGCGCCTACGAATCGGTGCGCAAGATCGCCAAGCGACGCAACGTCGAGATCATCAACGCTACGCAAGGTGGATTTCTTGATTTATTTCCGCGCTGTAACTACGACGCCCTGTTTGCAGTGGAGGAAAAGACTGACAGGGAGATCAGGAGTTCAGGAGGATAGATTTTTGTAAATGAAAGAGAATTCTCTCCGTACCAAAAGATTTCCGTCTCCCTGATCCCCTGATCTCCCTGTTAAAAAATCTGTTCGGCAGAAACGGTTGCACGCTGGCTTAACTATGTAGCAACCGCCAACTGCTGTTCGATCGCGGCAAGCAGCGACTTGGTGGAGCTCTTGTCGCGCGCTGAGATCAGGAAAGCATGCAAGTGATCGCGCGCAAGGTCGCGCTTGCTGTCGTCGGAGAGGCGATCGATCTTGTTAAACACCACCAGCCGTGATTTTTCACCCAGTTCGAGCTCGCCAAGAATTTTCTCCACCGCGCGCAATTGCGCCGGGTTGGCAGTGTCGGCGCCGTCAACCAAGTGCAGCAACAAATCGGCGCCTTGCAACTCCTCGAGCGTGGCACGAAAGGCCGCCATCAGCTCTTCGGGCAAGTCGCGAATGAAACCGACCGTATCGGTGAGAATCACTTCACGATCGCTAAGCCGCAAACGGCGTGAAGTCGGATCGAGGGTGGCAAATAGTTTGTTTGCCACCAGCGCATCGCCGCCGGTCAGCGTATTGAGCAGCGTCGACTTTCCGGCGTTGGTGTAGCCGACGATCGCCACCAGCGGCAGCGCGCTCTGGTCGCGCAGTGAGCGCCGTTCGGCGCGCTCGTGACCGATTTTTTCGATCTGCTGTTCGAGCTCGTGGATTTTGTCTTTGGCCCGTCGACGATTGACCTCGAGCTTGGTTTCACCGGGGCCGCGCCCGCCGATGCCGCCGGTCAAGCGCGACAGCATGGTGCTCTTTTCGTGCAACCGCGGCAGTGAGTAGCGCAGCTGTGCGAGCTCGACCTGCAACTTGCCATCGCGACTCTTGGCGTGTTGCGAAAAAATATCGAGAATCAGCATGGTGCGGTCGAGTACTTTGAGTTCGGTGGCGTCGCCCACAGTGCGCGCCTGCGCTGGCATGAGGTCTTGATCGAAAATGAGGTGGGTCGCGTCGTCTTGCAGCGCTCGCAACACCAACTCCTCGAGCTTACCTTTACCGACCAACGTGCGCGGATCAAGCGCCGCCCGTCGCTGCAACATGACATCGATCACTTGCACGCCGGCGGTGCGGCAGAGCTCCTTGAGTTCGGTAACTCGTGCCTCCGACTCTTCGTCGGTCATGCGACCAAGCTGAATGTGTACCAGCACCGCGCGGTCGCCCTTGTTGCCGGAACTCAATGCCTTGCGCGTAGAGTCGGATTTGCTCGCGAATTCCTCGTCGAGCGAAGCGATGACTTCGAGAAAATTCCATTTCGGCTGGGTCAATTCGCGCAGCGCTACAGACTCGAATTTCTGCCACAGCTCGCCTTTCGGATTCTTGGGTAGCAGGTGCGCAAAATCGAGTGGCCCCGGTGTGCCGCCGGGGCGCATGCGAATCGCCGCCACCAAATCGAGCCGCAACTTGGAAAGGTCGGTCAAATCGTCGCGGGTGAGCTCTTCGCCGCGCAAGTGGGTGTGCACCAGGCGGACGCCTCGCAACCGGCTCTCGCCGGCCCGTCGCGGTCCGAGCTCGGGCAGATACAGCTTCTGCTGATCGCCGACGATGACGTGTTCGATGTTGCCGCGCCGGTCGACCAGAATTCCGACTTGGCGGTCGATCTCGTGTGCGCACTCGCAGAGAAACACGCCGAGCTCGGGGCTGATGATCAACGTCGGATCGAGGCGACGGCGCCAAATGCGCTCGAGCATTTTTTTTTGCCCGGGCGACAGGCCGTGCAGGTTTCCAGAAAGTGGATTCATTTTTTCCGGGTGACAGTAGCCTGGTTTGCGCAAGGTGGCGAATCGTGTGCAAATCTGATCCCAATCATGGAATTCGACGCTGCCGTCATTTTCTTGCGCAAGCAAATCGAGGCCGCTCTTGTTGGACACATGGATCGCTTGGCGGTGGGCGCACCGCCGACGCTGGTGGCAGCGATGCGCTACAGTCTACTTGGGGGCGGCAAGCGGTTGCGGCCGCTCTTGACGTTGGCGGCTTGCGAAGCTGCCGGCGCACCGGCCACTTTTGCCCTCAACGCGGCCTGCGCGATTGAGATGATTCACACCTACTCGCTGATTCACGACGATCTACCAGCGATGGACGACGACGATTTTCGTCGCGGCCGCCCCACGCTGCACAAGAAATTTGGCGAGGCGTTGGCGATCTTGGCGGGCGACGCGCTGCTCACCGAGGCCTTCGGCTTGTTGGCGGCGCACTCGAGCGCTGCGTTGGCGGTGGCCGAGCTCAGCCGAGCCGCTGGCGCCGCCGGAATGGTCGGCGGTCAAGTGCTCGACATCGAAGCCACCGGGCACAAGGTTTCTCTCGAAGAATTGACTGCGCTGCATCGGGGCAAAACCGGCGCACTCTTGGCGGCTGCGATCCGTGTCGGAGCCAAAATCGGTGACGCCAACGAGGCCGACGTGGCGAAGTTCGCTCGATTCGGCGAAGCTTTGGGCCTGGCATTTCAAATCATTGACGACGTTCTCGACGTTACCGCTGATCTGGCCACACTCGGCAAAGATCCAGGATCCGATCGCGCCGCGGGCAAAACAACCTTTGTCGATCTGCTCGGCGTTGAGGGCGCACGCGCGCACGCACAAACCGTGATGGCAGAAGGTCTGGCAGCGCTTGAATCGTTTGGTCCTAGAGCCAATCTACTACGATCGATCGCCAAGTTTTCGATCGGGCGACAAAGCTAAACTGATCATTTTGTTTCGACATGCAGGCCGCGAGCATGCGGCTTTACGTCGAGCACTCGAAATTTTTCGGCGGCAATGCTCTCGCGCAGTCTCCACTTTTCTGCCTCTCGACAAAACACCACCGCGATGTCGCCGCCCCCCGCGCCCGACGGCTTTGCCACCGCACCCTGACGGCGCGCCAATTCGAACAGGCGCGCTTGCTCGTCGGTTACAATCGCCACACCGGCGGCATTACCAAGCTCGGCCATCGAGCGCGCATAATCTTCAACTGCGGCGAATAGTTTCGAGAGGGCGTTTTGCGCCAGCGCCACGGCAAATTCTTCCGCACTGCGGGCCATGTTT
>JAHFDU010000194.1:0-6474 GCA_023248835.1 Myxococcales bacterium
CCGAGACCCACCAGCAAAACGTCTTGGAGTCTCATGCGGTCGCCGCCGGCAGGCGAAGCAGCAGCGTCGCGCCAAGGAGCGAAGTCGCGATCACCCAACCCATCGCTAGCGTCGGTGAGAAGGCCCACAGCACGCCGACCAGCATACTAGAAACCACATCGCCAATGCCATTCGCGGTGTAGAGGACGCCGTAACCGGTGCCGCGCACCTCAGCCGGCAGCAGCGTCGCCGCCACCGCGCTCTCGACGGTTTCCCAGACGCCCATGTAGAGTCCGGAAGCGGCGAAGACGAAAGCAAATTTTTGCAACGACGCGCTTGGCCACAGTAGTCCGAGCGCGGGCAGCGTTGCCATTGCGTAACCCACCGCTAGCAGCGAGCGCTTGTTGATGCGGTCGGCCAAGTGTCCGACGACAAAACACGAGAGCATGTAGACGATGTTGTAGCCGACGTAGAGGAGAGCGGCTCGCTCCGCGGCGCGCACCAAGCCGAAAGTCGGCCGCAGCGCTTCGGTCGCCCACAGAATCAACAGCGTATTGGAAAAATCGCCGAGGCCAGCGATCGTCACGGCGCCGACGAAGCGACGAAAATCGCGCGGCAGCGCGCCGAGCGTAAGCTTGAACGATCGAGCCGGTGCGGGCGTATGCGATCGCTCGCGCACCAAGACGGCGATGGCCAAGACCGCCAACAGACCTGGCGCAAACGTACAGAAAAACGTACGTTGCAGGCCGACTTGGTGAACCAGAAACAGCGCCAGCAATGGCCCCATGAAAGCGCCAGCGCTGTCGAGCCCCCGTTCAAACCCCATCGCGCGGCCAACCGTCGACGGAGTGGTCGCTTCGACCAGCAGCACCTTGCGAACCGGACTGCGCACGCCACGACCTAGCCAACCGAGCGTGCGCCCGACGAGCACTTGCCAGCTGGTGTGCGCCAAGCCAAAGCTAGCCATGCCGCAAGCGGTGAACAGATAGCCAACAAACGCGAGCGGTTTTCGGCGCTCCAATCGATCGCTGTAGAAACCGGAAAAAAGTTTGGCAAAGCTGGCGGTGCCGTCGGCCAGTCCTTCAATGATGCCGAGCAGCACCGAGCTCGAACCAAAACTGGCAAGCAGCGCTGGCATCAGCACCGTCGCCATTTCGTGTCCGACGTCCGAAAACAAACTGGCCAGTCCGATGCCGAGAACGGTTCGATTCAGCCAATGCGAGCGCTGCTCCACGCATGCGTAGAATAGGTTCGCTGATCTCGCTGATCAATTAATTTGTGACTGACAGAGACCGCCGCAGTCGGCGCCGCCGTGATTGGGATCGCAATCGTCCCAGGGATTGTCGTTGCAGCTGTAGCCTTCCTCTTGGCAGGGCCGCGCTGCAATGCCGCCGCAAGTCTTGTAACAACCGCCGCCGCCGTCGGAGGCGAGATTGGGACCGGCACAAAGGTAGTTCTCGGGACAGGCGTGTGAATTGACACTGTGGGCGCCACACAAGATGTCGCCTGGTTTGACCAGCTCGCACTTCTTGTCGCTGTTGCACTCCGCCATGTTGTCGGTTTTAAGCGTAGCGATGGCCAAACAAATGTTGCTTTGCTTGCATCCCTTGGCGGCGTGGTACTCCTCGGCGGTGCCATTGCGTACTGCGACTTCCGGTCCATACGGACAGCAACCATCAAAAATCTTTTGGCAGTCGGAATCTCTCTCGCACGAGTAGAAGTCGACTTTGTGCGCAACTGGCAAATAAATTTGCGACGCGTCAAGCTTCACCGGCTGGCCAAAGTTGATGCCCGCCACCACCAGCCCGAGGCCGTTGAAAATTGCAGCGCTCGCAGCCTCCTTTTGGTCGTCGGTGGCATCAGCGCCCTCGAAAGTCAGATCGTAAACGATTTTCGCCGTGGTGGTGTTGAGCTTGGTTTCACGAATGGTAGGACAGGGCGCGCGAATGCAGCGAATATTAGCGTCGGTCAGGCGATAGAACCGATCGCCATCCATCGGCGCAGTTTCGGTAGCGGAGCGCCACGCTTTGGTCACCACCAAACGGCCGACATTGAAACCGCCGACGTCACCAATCTTGACCGAGCCGCGAACCACGGCTTTTCCACCTTCGAGCGCACCTGTCAGATCCGTCGATTCAGCTTCGCTCAGCTTGAGCGCACTGACATCACTGGCAGCAACGTAGCACTCGGCCTGCGCTGAACCGTCGGCACAGCGAGTGGTGGCGAAATTCACACGGTGCACCCAAATGCCACCGCAGTAAGGGAAGATGCAGCGACGCAGGTCGGGACGGGCGAGGTAGTAGGCGGTCGTGCGATTGCTGTCCTCTTTACCGTCGAGGTCGTCAACGCCTGCCTGATCGTCCTGTAAGGCGTTGGTCGCACAAGCGGAAAACGTGGCTGAAAATCCGGTCAACAACATTAAAATCATCAAATTGCGCATCGCGGCTCCTTGCTTTTTCGCAAATAGACCACGGGCATAGCACCTCCACTAGTAGTGATCAAGTCCGAGACGCTCTAGACACTCCGAAGCGTTCGAAACGCTAGCGAACCAGAAAGATGCTGTCGGCGGATTGGGCCGCCGAGGAGAATCGTAGGAGCTGACCACGCAGACCGGTGGCGGTGGTCTGTTTGCCTTCGTCCACCACATAGATGGTCTCACCGTCGGGTGCGGTGACTACCGCGCGCGGAGCGGCCGCCACCGAATCGCGGGTATGCATAGCGACTCCAAAAGGGATACTGCCACCGACGGTAGTAAAGGTCATTGTCAACTGCTCGTCTGGAACGTTGTTCCCCTTTGGCCATTTGACGGCCAAGTTGAACAGCGGGTTTTCAAAATGGATCCAGGTGGAATCAGGGAGAGAAAGCGAACAGACATTCGGTACGCCCTGCCCAGTCGTCGACATCAGCGGCTGGCTCGCATCTAGTGGCGCGGGGCACGTGGTGACAGAGAGCGGAATTCGCGACTGGCGCAGCCGGACAAACTCCGAGCGCGGCGACGGCACAACACAATCATGGGAATTCGCATCGGCCTCTACATAGGAAAAGACACCGCTCTGCGAGCCGGACACAAGAAATGCGTCGCCGGCATGAACTTCGTAATGTTGCTGTTCTTTCAAGCAAGCGCTCATCAGCTTCTCGTCGAGCGGGGCGCGCAAGCAGCGGATGTCGCCGAGCATCGATTTGGCGCACTGAAAATCGGTGCCACAACGCCCAGGTTCGTCGGCCGCGCCAGCGTTCGGATCGCACGCGCGCAAGCAACGTTTCCGGCCATCCGCATCCTCTAAACAACGAGTGGACAATCTGACAGTTGCACCAGAAAGGTCGGTCGCCGCCACGTGAACGCCCCCGCAATCGCCGTCATTGACGCAGGTCGTCGTCTCTTCGGCAAATTCCGGTTCATAGATCTCGCCGAGCGTAAGGCTGTCGAAAAGCCCGCCGCTGGTGTCAACCGCGTCTTGGCGGGCGTGCAAGATGCGATAGCGGCGCACGCTACCAAGCAGGACGCTGCAGGCAGCCGCATCGCTCAGCCTGAGGCAAAGGCCATTGGTCACGCTGACCGGCGCGGCGGAGTCGCGTACGCAATTAAGACTTCCCGAATCGCAGTCGCTGTCACTCACACAGCCGGTCCAATAGAGCTTGTCGCCGGCGCGAACATCGTTGGCGCAAAACTGTGCGCCCAAGTCTGTCCAGCCCTGTTTGTTGTTCCAGCCTCCAGTGGTTCGCACAGTGCGCGGCAGCAGCCCTTCCCACGCCAGCGTCCAGGTCTCGTTGCGGGCATGCTCGGGATCGACGAAATGAACAGACTCGCTGGTCGAAGCCAAACACTCGGCTGGCAACGGCTGCTTCACCAACGCGGGCTGGGGATGGCCAGGCACGCCACCGTCTGCCGACACCACGCCGCTCACAATCACCGTAGGCTGCGTAACCGTGGTCGGATTGGTCGAATCGCTCAAGCGCGGCGGGCCGTGTAGATCGCTTTCACCGGTGGTCATAAAAAAACGATCGTTGCCGTTGCGAATGTGGTGCGACAACCGATCGAGAGCGATCACGTCGGGGCATCCAAACGCCGAGTTGCCACCCTTTTTTTCTGGCATCGTTTCTCGCATCTTCATGAGCGCAGCTTCTGAAGTCGCCAAATTGCACGACACCACCCGGCTTGTCGGTGGCTGATTGGGCTCTGGACAAGCGTCGAAAATATTGACCAACACCGCCTGCCCGTTCGACGAAATGATCCAGGCATAGTCGCCCACTAGAAACGACGGACTCGCCGCTTGCTGAACCAGCGACTGATCGAGCGGCGGCGGCTGCGAAACGTGCACAAACGCAACGTCGCGCGGCAGCGCACCATTTGGAAGAACAATTCCCGGCGTCTGAGCAAACGCGTTGCGCGTAGGCGTCGCCCCATCGCCAAGCGGCAGGCAGCCGTACCGACGCGCCGTCTTTTCCGGATCCGCGTCGGCTTTGGCCGCTAGCGCGAGCGCGCGCGGATCGGGATTGGTCTCACACTCTTTTTCGCGATCGACGTCTATCACCCGCACCGAACGATCGTGCGCCACGGCGTAGAGAAACTTTCCCGCCTGCGAGCGCGGCGACAGCCGAACCACATCGACACCCTCGGCGCCGCTCTCAAGTCGCAGCGTGCGGGGAGTGCCGATCGCGCCGCTTGCCCTGTCGATCGGCACGATCGAAATCAATTCGCTGGCACGACTGCCGATGAACAGACGCCCGGCAGTTCCAGATTCCAGCGCCAGCGTGCTCGGCAGCGGCCCGCTACTCGGCGCTGGCGTCGCCGCATCCGCCACACCCGCACACTCGGATGGGCACGCCAGCGTCGCCACCTCCGCATCGCTCATCACCTCCGCACCGTCCGCAGTCAAGCGCAGCGCTCGCACTACTTCGGCGTTGCCACTTTGGCCCTGCGCTGCCAGATCGAGTTCGGCAACCAAATTGCAACCGGGCAGCGCCACCCAGGCGTGATAGCTACGGGCACTGCACTGTCCAGACGGGTTTTCAGCGTCGGAAAATTCGATCCAGCGCGGGCGTACATCGAGCGGCCTGCCGTGGATGGTCGGAACCAGGCGGCGCACGACATTTTCGGAAGCTGCGCCGGCGTCGCCCACCAACGTCGACATGTTGTACAAGGTGGTGACGTCGAGCAAAGACAGATCACAAGAATCGGTGTTGGTCGTCACCGCGATGCAGCCATCGCTGCTTGCGCGCACATGTTCAGGCAAGGTTCCGACTGGAATAAATCCAAAACCGGGCCGCGAACGACTGAGATCGACCAGAACGCCGGCGCCGATGTCGACCAGGGCAACTTCGCCACGAGCACTGTTCGACACCAATCCGAAGAGCTCGCGATCATTGCCTTTGCTGTCGGGCCGACAGTCGGCAAGCGGCAAAGCAGAAAAACGGTGAGCGACGGCATCGTACGACGCACAGGTCAGGGCCACGTCCGACGGGCGATCGAAACTACGCGACGGTGTGCCGACCGTCGCCTGAGCGCAGGCCACCACCACAACGGCGAATATGCACAGAACCCTCATGGTGTCCGAAGCGGCGGCGGCAGTCCGAGGCGCGCGATGACGCGATGATGGGTTGGACTCTTGGGGTCAAGATCGATCTCCGCAACCGTCGACTGGGCAAACTCGGTCACAAACGCGTGTCGATGTGCAGGCTCGGCGTCGCTGCCGGCGCCAAAATTGAAGGCGACATCATTCGGACCGCGCCCGAGCAGAACGATGTCGGTCACCACTGCTGCATCAGGGTCAATGGTGTAAAGCTGGTTCGACAAAAAGCAGACGACATAGAGCCGGCGTGCGGTGCATTGCTCAATCGCAACTCCGGGCTGTTCACAGCGCAACTCCAAATGAGACGGAGATTGGCAGATGTCTATAGCGCTCGAGACCAAGTTGGCCGGCACCGAGGGCGTTCCCTGCTCCGGCAACACCCGCGTGTCGAGCGTCACCAGCGACGGTGGATTGTTGGTGGTAAAAAACGCGCGCGGCGTCAGTGGATCAAAAAGGATGTCGCGGCTGTCGGAGGCGCGGCCGTCGGTCACGTCGCCGAGGATGCGAAATACCGGCGCCACCGAAAACGTTTTCGACGGAATCACCACATGATTATCCAACCCAAGATAGCCGATATGGAACGTCGCCATACTCGCTTGTAGATTGCTGGTCAGATACCAGGTCGCGTTCGCATCGGTGGGACGCGAAGAGGCGAGCGAAAAAGCGCCGCGCCTGCCTATGGAATCGACCGGCGAAAAGAACGGCGACGAGACGTTCTTCACCACCGGTGGGTCGACACTGGCGTCAATCACACTGACTTGCCCACCCGCCAAATGGGCCACCACCAAACGAGCGTACTTGCCACCTGAGGGCAGCGTTCCCTCGTCGAGGCGCATCGAAAACGGCTCGGTCGGAAGCTTCTGCGGCTGATCTATCATGCAATTCGGCCGCCCCGCGCAGGAATACATTTGGATCAAATGGCTTT
>JAHFDU010000194.1:6484-7450 GCA_023248835.1 Myxococcales bacterium
CAGTTTTCCCGTCAGGCAACAGACGGTAATCGGGCCGCTCTTTCGGGTCCAGTTGATCAAAGCAATTGAGCTTCGGTGTATTCGTCAAATTCACAGCTACTCTGGTAATCGAAGGATCACCGCGAACACCAATAAACAGCGTTCGCTCCTTTAGGCTGGTCTTTCGGATGCGAATCGAGCCGGCAAAATTGCCCAGTCTCACGGTCTCGCCCGAAATAATGAAATTGCTTTCGGCGCAGTCGACGATTCCGGGATCAAGTGGATCGAGCTGGCACAACATCCTGTCGTGGTCGGCGTCAATGCAGGCCGAGTCCATGTCGCCTCGAAAAGCTCTCACCGCACAATCAAACCGATCCATATCGATCAATTGCAACGTGCCCCCACCGTAGCGTAGATCGGTGTTGCCATTCGTGACATAGAGGAACTTTCCGTTCGGATCCGTCGCCACTCCGACAGGAAAATAGAAACGATCGATGAGTGGATCCGATCCCGGGTCGTTGAGGTCCCAATGGCAGCCCGCAAGCAGCGTCGCCAGCAGGAGGGTGCGCGATGTTATCGAGAGGCCCAAGGCAAGTGAGTCTCGCAGAGAGAGCGCCGGTTTGGCAAGCGGTGCTTGAGTGCTTGACCGACAGCCGTCGTTGACAAATCCCTGGTCTGAGGGTACCAATACCGCCTTTTCCATAGACGGGAGACTCACGCCATGTTTCGCACTGGACTGATTGGTAAGAAGATCGGCGTCACTCAAATTTTCAACCAGCACGGCGACTTGAAGCCGGTGACTGCGATTTTGGCCGGCCCCTGCTACGTGGTCGACAAGCGCACGCCCGATAAGCACGGCTACGCCGCGGTGCAGCTCGGTTTTGCGGAGAAGCCGCTGCGCGTATCAAGCCAACCTGAGATCGGCACTTTCAAGAAAGTTGGCCTGACGCCGCAGCGCGTGCTGCGCGAGATTCGCGTCGAAGCCAA
>JAHFDU010000195.1 GCA_023248835.1 Myxococcales bacterium
CAGGGCAGCGCTTTGTCCGATTTGCCTTTCCAAACCAGCGTAAGGTGGCCGGCGGCATCATAGCGGCGGGATTCGACATCGCCTTCTGGGAAAACCTGCGATTGCAACACGCCGTTGATGTCATACATGAAACAGCTGGTGCGCGGCTGCGCGCTGACATCGCCCATCAACTTGGGCGTTTCGATACGCTTTCGCTGAAAACCGAGTGCGTCCCAAAAAATATCGATTCTGAAAGTCGGCGCATCGATGAGCCTGACGTTTCCGCCGCCGTCATATTCGTAATGTGTCTCGCGCCAGGCGCCGTTTTGCGTTGGGTCGGGATCCTGAAAACGGCTCGCGGTGAGGCGCCCAACGCTATCGTAGGTCCAACCGCGCGCGGAACCCACAATGGGACTCTCCCCAACAGTGAGGCGCCCCGATTCTTGCGGGCGCCCATTTTCGTCAAATGTGTTGTAAATCCGTATCGGGTCCGGATTGTTCGCATCGACGAGAATTCGGCCGGCACCCGCCGGCGCCAGATTCGCTTGGCGGATGATGCGTCCATCGGGATGTGTGACGAGAGAGGGAATGATATCTTTGAGCGCACCGGCGCCGGGATTAGAAAGCGCAAGTGCACAACCACTGAGCTCCAGGATCTGGCCGACGGCCGGAATGGCTAAAATTGCTGCTGTTGGGTCGTTCGATACGTCGGTCGGTCCTGTTTCCGATGACAGGTCATCGGGGCCCTGCGGATGAAATTCTGCTGAAGAGGGTGGCGTATAGAGCGGCGGCCGCGGATCGGGTGTCCAGGTGGGCGGCGGCGGATCGGAGGCGAATCCGTTTCCAGGGGTTGCCACCACGCTATCGCCAACCAATGCGAAGCGGGTTGAGCCGGACACGTCGAACATACTGGCGATGAGCGCGGTATCGCCCGTCAGCGTCACCAACCCCGTGGCATAGTCGATGGCGGTTGAAACGTTGCCGCTCCCACTGCCTATCGGTCTAACAACGAGGGTCCCTGCTGCAGCCTGCAGTTGCGACAACGCGGCGACATCTCCCCGGGCGGTTTGGTCACCGTTGTTTTGAAGCGTGACGCCGGGCAGCGCCATTCGGTTTTTGCTAAGGCCGTTCGCTCCGATCGCGATCCTCGTCTGATCGGTAACAAAGAGAGAAATCTCTGAACCACAATCTTTAGCGCAATTCGTTACGGTTTCACCGACGCCACAAGCCCCATCTCCACACAGCGGCAGATCTACATCGCCGCCCACAACGGCGCAGTCGTTGCACACCGTTTCCTCGCCGACTTCGCACACGCCGTTGCCGCAGCCGGGTCCCGCAGGCAGCGGAGAGGCCGCCACCGTGCCATCGTTGCCAACGCTGACCACGGCCCACTCCGCGAAGCCACCAAAAAGCGCCGTCGGATCCTCGTCAAATCTGATCACGCCATTGCCCTCGAAATGGAAGGCCACCAGCGTGCCGTCGTCGGCGCGAAGGAGTCCGTGATCCCCAAACGGCGGACTGATAGAAGAAACCAAGCCGCCCGCATTCGACGAGCCGCTGCCTGCAACCGCGAATCTGTACTGGGAGAGCGCGACGACGAGGTCCACGCCCGTCATACCGGCGGCCGAGGCCTGCACCGTGACTGAAATGTGCAGCGACGAAAAACTGAGCGCTTCGCTGCCATTCGCCGCCAAGCTGGCGACCGAAATGGTTTCGCTGCCGGCCGGACCGGTCAGCGTGAGTCCAGCTGTACCATTGCTTGAAAAGTTGTAACTTCCAGCACTGGCGCCAGCAGAATCTAGCGCCGTGACGATCACTTCGCTTCGCGCTGAATAGCCCGAAAATGTGATGGTTTTTCCGACCAAATTGCTCACGATATCGGCAGCTGGAAATAGCATCGACGCGGCTTGCAAGCCGACCGAAACGCCGAGCAATGAAAAGTCGAGTGTTTCGACGCCTCCTGCGGCGATGTCCGTGACGTACACCATTTCACTTGCGCCGCCCGATCCCGTCAGTGTCAACGTGCCAGTCGCAGTGCTTGAGAACGTGTAGCTTCCGTCTCGGCCGCTCACCGACGTCACCGTTGCCAGGCCGGCGATCGGCCTACCAAGGTCGGTCGCAACCAGCGTGGTGGCGATAAGATCGTTCACCAAATTTTCGCTGCTAAAGGTGGACGAGACCGCCTGCACGTCGATGGAGATTCCGAGCGAAGCAAAATCGAGCGTCGCGGTTGTTCCGGCCGCAATGGCGGGCGCGCTGATTGTCTCGCTGGTGTTCCCTCGTGTGAGTGTCAGCTGTGAAGGACCGGCGCTCGAAAATGTGTAGGTGCCGGGCGTGGCATTCGTTCCGCTCACGGAGGTCACCCGCGCAGGCGCTGTTACCAAAATATTTCGGCTGGGATTCCACGCTGCGGTAAGCCCGTCGACCAAGTCAGCCGCGCTTGCTCCATTGAGGCTGGCGAGCGTTATCGACAGCCCATTTGAGAAGATGAGCGTCTGAACAGCGCCCGCACCGAGACTCGAAACGGTCACCACATTGGTGCTCCCGCTCGGATCGGTCAACCACACGCCACTATCGCCATCGCTGTGCAATGTATAGGTGCCGAACGCGAGTGCTGTAGTCTCGGTGAGCGCGACCACCTGCGCATCGGTACCGTAAACGGTCGAACCGACATGGAGCCCGTTTGGGTCGATGCCGCCAACTGGCGTTCCAATGTCGGTCGACAGCAGGGTTCGACCAATCAGATTGTCGATCACGTTTTGGGTGACAAAAGTTGACGAGATGGCGCGCACACTGATCGAGATCCCAAGCATCTCAAAGTTGAGCGTTTGGGTCTCGCCCGGTGCAACGTCTGTCACTGCGATGGTTTGACTGACGCCGACTGGGCCAGTCAAGGTGAGCAAGCCAGCCGCAGCGCTTGAAAAAGCGTAACTTCCCGCCGCGGCGGCAAGACCACCCACCGACGTGACAACGGCTGGCGTGGTCACTTTAATGACATGCGCAGGATTCCACTCCGCCGTGAGCCCCGAGACAATCGCATTCGCGCTCGCCCCATTTGTGCTCGACAGCGTGATCGACAGGCCATTTGAGAAAGTGAGCGTCTCCATTCCGCCGGCGTCCAGGCTGGCGATTCCTATCGCCTCTGTGTCGCTCGTGTCTGGACCGGTGATCCATATCTCGTCGGACCCATTTCCGCGCAGAACGTACGAACCCGGCGGAAGCGTGGCGATCTCCGTGAGCGCAACAACCTGTGCGTCGGTTCCGTAAACCGTTGTGCTGACATGGAGGCCATTTGGATCGAGGCCGCCGATCGGTGTGCCAACGTCGGTTGCAAGGAGCGCGCGGGTGATCAAGTTGCTCGTCAAATTGTCGGCGCTAAACGGTGAGGAGACGGCGTGCACATCAATCGAGATCCCGAGCGTGGAAAATAGTAGTGTGGTCGTCGCTCCAGCTGTGACATCGGAGATCGAGATGGTTTCACTCGAGCCACCGGCGCGCGAAAGCGTTAGGCTACCCGCTCCAGTGCTTGAAAATGCATAGTTGCCAGCCGCGGCGCTCGATCCATTGACCGAAGTGACCAGCGCAGGGCTGGTCACTTCGAGAATGCGCGCAGCGTTCCACGCGGCGGACAGGCCCTCGACAAGCGCAGCCGCAGTGGACCCGTTTGCGCTCGCGAGCGTGATTGAAAGCCCGTTGGAGAACGTGATGGTCTGAATTCCGCCGGCACCCATTGCGGCAACGGCAACACTGCTGGTCTGAGTTTGATCTGGATTGGTCACCCGCAGGCCCGATGAAGTGGAGCTCTCCAGTGTGTAGCGCCCAACTGGCAGCAGTGTAGCCGCGGTAATATCGGTGACCACGGCATCCGTTCCATAGACACTCATCCCCACATGCATTCCCGATGGGCTGATGCCGCCCACGCGGGATCCCACATTGATCGCGACAAGCGTACGCGCGGTGAGGTTCTCAATGACCCTCGTCGTCGCGAATGTCGACGACAGGGATCGCATCGAAATCGAAATTCCGGAAAGCGAGAAGTCAAGTGTCTCCGCGCTGGCAGGAAAGATATCGGAAACTGAGATTGTCTCGCTCAAGTTTCCGGGACCGTTGAGCGTCAACGTGCCGGCGATCGTGCTCGAAAAGCTGTAACTCCCTGGCGCTGCATTCGCCCCAGTGATCGAGGTGACGATCGCCGGGCTGGTCACGACAACAACGTGGGCTGGATTCCAGATTCCTGTGAGCCCCGCCGTGAGCTCGACGGCCGTCGCCCCAGCGCTGCTCGCAAGTACGATCGACATGCCGTTTGAAAAGGTCAGCGTTTGGCTTTCTCCGCTCGCAATATCACTCACTGCAACGACATCTGTGGTCGTTGCATCAGGATTGACCATCCAGAGACTGGCAGCATTCGATCCGCTGCCGCTTTGGAGCGCGTAGCTGCCGAGCGGAAGCGCAATCGCCTGACCGATTGCTGTTACTTCCGCATTAGTTCCATAAACTGTCGTTCCGACATGAAGACCGCTCGGATCGATTCCAAACTCTCCCTCTGCGACGAGCAGGTCGCCTGCGGCAATGCCGCTGAGGGCGGTGAGCGCGGAGCCGAAACTTCCCGCCGCCGCAATAAACCCGTCGCCCGCAGCAATGCCAGTCAGCGCTCGCCTCGATGGACCGAGCGTTCCAGCTGCCGCTGCAAATCCGTCGCCGTCTGCAATTCCGGTGATGGCATGAAGTGAGGCACCATAGCTTCCTGGTCCTGCACCGAGCGCGTCGCCCGCAGAGAGACCGGTGATGCCGATGACCGGAGTTCCCAGGCTGCCCAAAGGCAATTCCTCCCCAACCGCCAATCCGACAAGCGAGGGCAGCGAACTGCTGCTTGCAGACAGCACATCGCCAACACCTAGGCCGCCGGCAAGAGATTCGATCCGACCCTTCATGAGATCGGTGCGCTGAAGAAGCAGTTTGGGAATGCTCGCCCCAAAAAGAGCCGGGGCCGGGTGACTCGGGTAGCCGTTGTCGTCATAACCGAAACAGGTCCAATTGGTTTTGCTGCTGGTGGTCTGCACGCCGGCGGCGAGCACCCGACCGAGTGTGTCACGAATGAAACGGGTTCCTGCAGCGGTGTTTCCGTCGACCAGCCGCTCAACCCTCTCGAGTTGGCGATGCGCGTGTCCCTGCTGAACCGCAGGATCATAATAGCTGTACTTGGTATACAGCGGCGCATTGTTCCCCGGAAAACCGGCCGCGGGAAATTCTGCGGTGAGAAGGGGCCGGCCCAATCCATCCGTGGTCATGCAGCTGCGATCACCAAGAGGGCGCCGCGCGCCGCGCAGGGCCGCACCCTGGTAGTTGAAGTCCGTTGTCAAGCCGGCGGTTAGGTTGACGTCGCGCAGCTTGCGCCAGGAGGCGTCGTAGTAAGCCAGCCGTGCCACGCCGCCGACGTCAGCGATCTCGACCGCGTAGGCCGCGCGCTGGGCATCCGTCGGTGCGCCCCAATGGTGTACAACGCCAAAATCGCCATTCCAGTCAGGACAAATCTCCACAGAGTCGAACTGATCGATCGATTTGATGTTCGGTGTCGCGATGCCAAGCGTCTTTTCCGCCGCTAGATCGTGATAACTAAAAGTCATCTCATTGTCGGGCTGATCAACCCGATTGCCTTGCCGGTGGACAGTCACTTTGTCAAAGCTCTCCTGAGAGGGATCGGTTTCATAGAGGTTCTCTACAACCAGGCGATTGTCTCCGTCGTAAGCTTTCGTGATGTTGTGGTAGAGATCGGAGGGATAGCCGAACACGTACCAGCCGCCAGGGGGGGTATGCGTTGCAACGCACTGCGCCTGGCAAACCTCTCTGCAGCTCCGGGCGGGCAATTGCAGACGGGACGATTCCCAGACCGCATTGCCCACTTTCCAGCGACACTCCTGCTCCATCACATCTCGTCCGCCCGGATTGTCCCAGTAGCACGTTTGGGAATTTGCGTCGGTAACTTGGCCATTGTCGGACAACTTCTGTCCCATGCAGTAGAGGTATGCATCCTCCCAATACGTGTTCGCACCCTTGGGGGGAACTTTGCCTTGCGACTTGCAGTAGTTTGCGTCGCCGTCTGTGGCATCGATACAGCGGCACACCTCGTCGATCTGCTTGACGTAGAGAGAGCCGCAATAGTCGATGCTGTGGCAGTTGTTCGGCGCTGGGTCCGGCTTGGGATCGTTCACGACCCCACCCTCATCGCAAATCAGATGACAGGTCTTCTCCAGGTCTTTCGGTAAAAAATATTTCTCCGACCTGGAATAGACGGCGCGGTGCGGGTCAAAGTACTCGTAAGTCGATCGCGTTCTTCCGCCGACGGTGATTTTGGAAAGCTCAAGATCGATATCCCAATTGCCTGGAACCGGCGCATTGGGAAGCGCAGCATTCGTGTTATCCGCATAGTAAAGGAATCCATCGCTGGCTGCATAGCGCCCCTGTGGTGCTGCGGGATCGACTGTCCATTTTGGTTGATGCTCAAACGAAGCAAGTGCTTGGGCGCAGGCGTCGTTAGGGAAAACGGGCGGTTCACTTGTCACACAGCGCAGCCTGAGAGGACCGATCTCACTGGTGATGTTCTTTTGGCCAAAGCTTACCTCCCCATACCTCCCCCCTAGATTCATGCGCTCATAGATGAAGTAGACTCTTCTTCCAGTGGTGTCTTGAATCGAGGTGATCCACGCGTCGTCCGACGGCCTAGTGGTGCTACTCCAGGTAACGCGAATTTTGTGCCCGGTCGAATGACGCAACTCCACCAGCCGTCCGGTCTTCTCAGAAAAACGGCGCTCGACCAGGCTGGCATCGGTCATGACCCATGGCCCACCCGGGCCGTGCGAGAGCAGGAGCGGAACTTCCGCGCCGGCTGAATAGTGCACCACGCCAGCAATGGTATTCACATACGAGAACCGAATCCGATCCATTCGATCGGTGACGTAGAAGATATCGGGCTCATTGTTACAAGAAGCTGCCGACGCGTAGCTGACCTCGGCGAAAACTAATTTTTCCGCGTAGCTGTGGCTCCAGCCTGCGCCCAATCGCGAACTCCAATTGACGCCGCTTCGGTAGTGCACCGCAAAGGCAAAATCCACACCGTACCCGGGAAACTGCACCAGAGACTCGTCAATGACAAACTCACCATTGCTGGTGAGCGGCTCCGTGCCGGGCACGGGGGGGCTCGGACGCGTCGGCGTGTTTTGACCGGTGGGCACCTGACCGCGATCGGGCACGACAGAGATGGGCCCTCCGCTGCCGTCGGTTTCGACGCGGTAGCCCTCTCCGCTCGGGCCCTGCCCCACTTGGATGCGCCTGAGGATGTCATCGCCGCTGGCGTCGCCTGGCCAATGGACAATCGGATAGTAGTCGGGCGCTAGATTGACGTATGGATAGGGATGAGGCGCGGGCTTGGGCGGCGTGGGCACCGCAGGCCAGTGACGATCGGAAAATTTATC
>JAHFDU010000456.1 GCA_023248835.1 Myxococcales bacterium
ACAACTTGGTGATCACGCTGGCCGAGCCGGTGGTGGTATTTCGCGTCAAGTTGATGGATTTGCCGGGCCATCACCGCGAGGAGCTCTATCGCACCCTGCTCGAACTCAATGCCTCGGAAATGATGCACGGCGCCTACGGCATCGAGGGTGAAGCAGTGGTGATCTCCGATGCGCTGCAGCTTGAGAACCTCGACTTTAACGAGTTTGCAGCTACGGTTGAGGACATTGGGCTGGCGGTGGCCTCGCACCACGGACGGCTCGCCAAGTATCGGGAGGCAGCGTAACCATGGGCATTTTTTCCAGACTTGGAACTTTGATTAAGTCCAACATTAACGATCTCATCAGCAAGTCGGAAGACCCGGAGAAAATGCTCTCTCAGGTGGTCACCGACATGAAAAATCAGCTGGTCGAAGCCAAAAAGCAGGTGGCGGTGGCGATCGGCGACGAGAAGCGACTCAAGAAGCAGTGGGACGATCAGATCGCGTCTTCCAAAGAGTGGGAGCGCAAGGCGATGCTGGCGGTGCAGGCGGGCGACGACAATTTGGCCAAAGAGGCGCTGACTCGGCAAAAAGAGCACGAGCAGCTGTCGCTGCAGTTCGAAGAGCAGTGGCACCTGCAGCGCGATTCGGTTGAGAAATTAAAAGAGCAGCTGCGCACCCTCAACACCAAGATCGAAGAGGCCAAGCGCAAAAAAAATATCTTGGTGGCGCGGGCCAAACGGGCCGAAGCGCAGCGGACGATTCAGTCGACCATGGCCGGGCTGTCCGACACTTCGGCGTTCGACACCTTTGAGCGCATGAGCGAAAAGGTCGACCAGCTCGAGGCCGAGGCCGAGGCGTCGACCGAACTGGCCGGCGAATTGACCGGCGATACCTTGCAGCAAAAATTCAAGTCGCTCGAATCGCGCGGCAACGCCGACTACGCGCTCGCCGAACTGAAAGCCAAAATGGGCCTCGGCCCGGCGCCGGCGCAAAAAGCGCTCGGCAGCAAAAGCGACGAAAAATCGGACAGCGCCAAAGTCGCGTTACCTAGTCATACTGAAAGCAAGTAGTTCAGGATCCGGCGCGCAACCTCAGCGGGATCCATGGCTCGCTTTGTGTGTGCGCCGGGCGCGGAGGCGATTCCAAATCGCGTCAAAATCTTTTGGCAAGGGGTCGGTGTAACCGGCCGCTGCTGCAAAGTCAGCGCGCGATCGCAAAATCGCGTACGCGGCTCGACAAACTGCGACCACGCGGCCATCCCGCTCCGCAGGGGTTAAGTTGCGATAGGAAGCCACGTCCGCTTCAGCCGCCTCTCGCAATCCCGGTTTCGGCGCATGATACCAGCCACCCATCATTAAAGCATAACATAGGTGACCAGGTCCTATTTCGCGTCGACCGAACCTTCGAGATGGTTGGACTCGCCGCTACCATCTTGTAACCACACTTCGAAGCCATATTTGCCGGCCGCGGGCGGTATGACAATGGCCGCAAACACCAGCTTGCCACTGAATTGGCCGGCCGCGCCCTGTACTGGAGTCGGCGCCACCTTTTGCGTCTCGCCGCTCGGGGCTTTGATCGCAAGATTGATGGTTTGAACATCGCCTTCCTTGTCGGAAAACGAAAAGCTGCCATTGATCGTGCTCTGTTTGCCGACCGGAATTTCATTTGGGTCAAAGGTTAAGTCGCTGAGCGTGGGTGGTCGCCCAGCGCCGCAGCCGAGCGCGGTGACGAAAAAGAGTGTCGCTGTTTTGAGGTTCATTGATTTCTCCCTGTTTGAGGTTAGGCGTGACCTAAAAGCGCCCGCTGAATAGAAGTCCGCCGCCGCCGGGTAGCTGAAGTGGTGAAAGTTTCAGATCGAGCGCGGCGTGGTCGTCGTCGGCAAAATGATCAATCTGCTTGGCGCGCTGGAAGTAGCGAGCACCGCCGATGGTTACGCCGGCACCCATGCCGGTGAAAAAGAATCCTGACGAAGTGAAGAGAGCGCCGGCACCTCTCGAAGAGTCGTTCGATAGCACTCCACCGCCAATGATTGCCTCGAGCGCTCCGATCGCAGTGACCGATATTCCTAGGCCGAGAAATATCTTGCCGACTTTGCGCATGTAGGTCGCCCGCCGATGAGTGCAGTCGGCAAATACGTCGCGATGACCATGTTTGCTGTAGTCGCTGATACAGTCTTCGGCGCGTTTGTAGTCGTCGAGCAGAGCCGCACCTTCGCTGGCCAAGGCCATCGAAG
>JAHFDU010000196.1:0-1881 GCA_023248835.1 Myxococcales bacterium
CAATCGAAACTTCCTCGAGATGGTCAAGCAGGGCAAGTTCCGCGAAGATCTCTACTACCGGCTCAACGTCGTCTCGGTCGACATGCCGCCGTTGCGAGTGCGCCCCACCGACGTACCGCTTTTGGCGATGTACTTTCTGACCCGTTATGCGCACGACAATGGCAAGACGATTGTCGGCTTTGCCGACGCTGCACTCGAAGCCTTGGCGCACTACGCTTGGCCGGGCAACGTGCGCGAGCTAGAGAATGCAGTAGAGCGCGCGGTCGTGGTCTGCCGGGGCGACAAGATACAGTTCGATGATCTCACGCCCGCCATCCGCACCGCGGCGCCGGGTACCCAGAGCGGCGTGCCCCGCATTCCCGGCGCATCGCTCGAAGAAATCGAGCGCTACGCGATTTTGAAAACGCTTGAGCACACCGGGGGCTCGACCTCGCGCGCGTCCGAGATTCTCAAGATCTCGCCGCGAAAGATTCAATACAAGTTGCATGAGTATGATGGCGTGGGCAGTCATGCAGTCGAGACGAAAGAAGAAGCGGCAGAAACACCCTCCGTTGTTGGAGACGGGTTTCCGAATCGGGGCTAGTAGATCGGCTGAATCTGCAGCTCGCAGTTGCCTAAGAAGCACTGGGTTTCGAGGCAGGCATGACCACAGGATCCGCAATTGGCCCTGTCGGACATCAGGTTCACGCATGCCGGTCCACACAGCGTTAGCTCCCCACAATTGATGGTGCAAACACCGGTGTGGCAAACCGCAACGCCGATGCGGTCTGGTGCCGCCGCGCACTCTTCCGAGGTGCAACATCCATCGGCCCCGACACAGGTGCCGTTGCCACAGCGCTTGAACCCTGAGTCGCACACAAAACCCCATTGACCCTCGACACAAGTTGGCGTCGAGTGCTCACGGGCTACTGGCTCGCCGATGCATGTTGGCGTCATGTCTCGGGCCTCTTGAGGTGGCGCCGGCAGATCGGTCATGTCGGGCGCAATCGAAGCAGTGCCGCCATCGGTGCTCTCAATGATTGGCCTCGGATCGCTGCCGTTCTGGTAACAGCTGAAGTTGGCAGCGCAATGGTACCCCGGGGGGCATTCGCTGGTATGGGCGCAGGTCAAGCTGCCATTGCTGTAGCGGGGGTGAAAACAGCCGACGAGCGCAATCGACACAACCGCAAATTGGGCCTTCATTGATGTCCTCCTGCCCCAATGAACTAGCAAGCTGCGTGCCCAGCAAAAAAGGGAATGAAAACCGCAACAATAACCAACTTACCTGAAAGCCTGGTGACAACTGACCCCAACCTCCCAACCGCAGGTGGGGTCATGTCTCTCCCGCAGAGAACTTACAGAGGTCTGGGGCCGCGACGGATGCGATGCGGACGACGATGGCGTACCGCTGTGAGCTGGCGGGAGAAGTGCTCTTTGACCAGGTAGGCCTCGTTGCGGGGCGCAAGCACGACCGTCGCGACAGGATTTTGCGGCCGTAGGTCGGGGCGGCTGGCGGTCGAAAGCCTCACTTGCAACTCATCGCCAGGTGCGCCGCGATAAACGAACGCCGCTACCCCATCGTGGTTGGTGCGAGCACGCTGCTTGCCAAAAGTCTCGATCGCGAGGCCTGGAATTCCGGTACGGACCAGTACCGCATATTCGCGTTCGGTGGGGATCAGCGTCAGGCGGTGTTCAAGCGGCAATGGCCGACCAGCCGAATTTTGCAGCCGCCGCAACACCAGCTCGGGAACGCTGCCGACACGATAACCAGCCGGCACCTCGGCGCGAAGCGATCTCCGACTGCCCTCGGCGCCGGTGGCGGCAAACCGGCATCGCCCCTCGCTGTCGGTCTTGCAGCGTTGCGCGTCGACCTCGACCAGAACGCCGGCGAGCGCTTGCCCG
>JAHFDU010000196.1:1891-7412 GCA_023248835.1 Myxococcales bacterium
CACGGGGAACGGCTGCTGATTTGCCGCACAGCCGATGAGCCCGAGCATCAACAGACACTTCATGGTCGTCTCTGACGCTGGCCTATACGCTCTTCAAGAAGGCGCACCATGAAGCGCGCTACGACAGCATCGTCGCCTCGACCCTCGGCAACCTTACGAAAATGGAGCAGCGCTTCGTCGCTCTGCCCTTGATCATACGCAAATATCGCACGCCCGAGTTCGGCCTCGTCGGCGCCGACACTGTCTGGGATGGCGCGGGCTACTGGGTTTGGTGCAGGCGCGACCTCGAGTGACCGAACGGTCGGTGCGGCCGACCGATCGACACTGGGGTTCTCCACCGAAACCGCCTGCGGCCGAACCTCCGCCGAAGCTCCGGTAAGCCACAGGAACAGCGACGGACTCGACAGCACCGCCACCAAGACAGCGCTCCACAACAACACCCCTGCCCACATAAACTTGCGGCGATGCAGCACCCAAAAGCGAACCACATGGGGCGAAAACGTTTGGTACAGCGACGGGCGGTGCAATGGGGCGAGGGCGGCTTCGAGCGGCACCGGCCGAGTCATCGCGCGCGCGTCCGCCATGTCCTGGCGCGGGCGATACACCATGCGCAACAGCGGCGCATCTGCAGTCGACCTCGGGTTGAGCCTCGTCTGCACCACTGCGTTGGCAAACAGCTGCGAAGTCGCCGAAGGCGCGGCCTGCGCGCGCTCAAGCGTCATCGTCACGTTGCCGAGCGCGATGGTTTGGCCGGTTTCCACTCGGGTCCGCTCTCGAATCGGCCGCCCGTTGACCATGGTGCCATTGGCTGAAGCCAAATCTTCGACAAAGAGGTCGACGCCGTTCCAGAAAAACCGCGCGTGATGACGCGACAAGCCGTGATCATGCAAGCGCCAGTTGCAGGTGGCACCGCGCCCGACAACAAATTCCTCCGCCCGACCATGCAGCGGCAGTCGCTCCCCTTCGCCGTTCGTACGTGCGCACAGTTCTGCGACGTGTGGCTGAACCAACAGCGCGACGCTGGCGCCGGCGGGCGCATCGATCTGCGTCGCCAAGTCCTCGTCGGCAGCAAAACCGCGCGCTGCCGACTTCATGAGGCACTCCTAGTGCTTGTGCATTTCGGCGGGCAACGAAAAGCCGCGCGCGACCAGTTCGTCGGCAAACGAAGGTTGAAATCCGGTAGGTAAAAGATCGCCACGAACCTGATCGGTTGCAGGATCCACGCCAGTTTGAACCCACTCAAAAAGCATCTTCAATGCATATCCGGTGGGGGTAAGACCGGTGCATTCAGCGATGTGCGTCAGCTTGCGGCTCCCGTCGGTGAGACGGGCGGTCTGCACAATGATATCGACAGCGGAGGCAATCTGGCCGCGCAGAGCCGCAAGGGGCAGTTCGACATCACTCATGAGGCCTAAAGTCTCCAGCCGGTGGAGAGTATCGTGGGGGTAGGTGGCATGCACGGTGGACAGCGAGCCGCCATGGCCTGAGGTCATCGCTTGTACCAAATCGAGCGCCTCGCCGCCGCGGCACTCCCCCACCACGATGCGATCGGGCCTCAGTCGCAAGGTGGCGCGCAAAAGATCGCGAATCGACACCGCACCGCGCCCGCGCGCATCGGCGGGCCTGGCCTCGAGATAGAGTGCATGCGGCTGATGCAGCTGCAGCTCTGAAGAATCCTCGAGCACCACAATGCGCTCATTGACTGGAATAAATGACGACAGCGCATTAAGCATCGACGTCTTGCCCGACCCGGTGCCACCCGCCACCACGATGTTGCGTTTGCAGAGAACGCAGAGCTCGAGAAATTTGCGGGCGGGTGCACTGATGGCACCCGAACGCAAGAGTTCGTCCATGGTCAAGCGCTGTTTGGGAAAGCGACGAATCGACAGGCAGATGCCCTGACGCGAAGCCGGTGGAACGATGGCGCAGACGCGGCTGCCGTCGGGAAGACGGGCGTCGAGAATCGGCTCCTCTTCGCTCACCGACTTGCCGACATATTGCGCGATGTTGCGCAGCGCCGCCGAAAGCGCGTGTTCCGAAGCAAACCGCGCTGGGGTGCGTTCAATGCGTCCTTTGCGCTCGATGTAGATCGTGTCAGCGCCGTTCACCATCACCTCTGAAACCGATTCGTCCGACAAAAAGGGCGCGATCGGAGCTAGAAATTGTAAGAGCGTCTGCTCAAATACTTCGGCCGGGATCATGGGATCTTTTCGCTCTCGAGTTGAAATCGCACCGACAAGGCTTCGCCGTCGTTTGGTGCCAAGCTCAAGAATCTTTCAAACTGCGGTCGCGCACGCATTTGGTCATGCAATGCGTCGCGATAGAGTTTGCCGAGCGCCAAATAGGCAGCGGCGTCGTCGGGCTTGTGGTCAATCAAGAGCAGCAGATCGTGCTCGGCCTCGCGCGGCCGCTCAAGCGCGACCAGCAACGCACTTCGCACAAATCGGGTCGGCCGATCGTCTGGTGCCAACGAAAGCCGCTTTTCGCAGCGAGCCAGTGCTTCGGCGTACCGTTGCGCCGCCACCAGCACACCCAGAATTTTAGGCAGAATTTTTTCCGGCGCAACGCCGAGCGCTTCGGCGCGCTGGTAATATTGTTCGGCGCGCAGCAGATCGCCATGCGATTGAGCCGCCTCGCCAAGCTCAAGATTGATCTTGGCATCCTCCGGCGTCCGGCTGAGCTGCTCTCCCATGGTGTTCGGAGGAGGCGCCGGCAATGGCGTCCTGGTCGCGCAGCCAGGCAAAGCAATAGCAAGACAGCATATTTTCATCATCGTGGCCCGACTATCGCATAGTTGGCGCACACGGGGACAGTTTCGGAAATACGGTTATTCATCTTATGCCGGGGTAACTGAATAGCTGAATTACTGAAGACTGTCCCCTAACCCAAATAGTCGCTGGGTGTTCTCTCGCGTCGTCCGCGAAAATTCGTCAAACGGCACGCCGCGTAGATCGGCGACGAAGCGCGCGGTGTGAACAAGATAGGCCGGCTCGTTGCGTTTGCCACGCATCGGCACCGGCGCCAAATAGGGACAATCGGTTTCGATCAGGATCTTGTTCGCCGGAACCAATTTCGCAGCGGCTTGAATCGGCCGCGCACTCTTGAACGTCACGATGCCGGAAAAACTGATGTAAAAACCCAGCGCCAGATAGCGCTCGGCGTCGCGCTCATCGCCGGTAAAACAGTGCACCACGCCCCCGACATCGGCGGCGTTCTCCGACAATAGAATCGCCAGCGCATCCTCATGCGCGTCCCGAATGTGCAAAGACAACGGCAGCCTAAGCTCGCGTGCCAAACCAACGAATTTCGTCATCACTGTCTTTTGCATATCGCGCGGCGAATGATCGTAATAGTAGTCGAGCCCAGTCTCGCCGATGCAAACGATCTTCTTGGAAGTGCGCGCAAGTTCTGCGATGGCATTGAAATCGCTGTCGCTCATCGCCGCGGCGTCGTGCGGATGAATGGCGATCGCCGCCCACATGTTTTCGTGCGTCGACGCCAGCTTTTCCGCGTTGGTCACTTCCTCGAGCGAACGCCCAGAACCGATGCAGACAAATCCGCTGACGCCGGCCTCACGCGCGCGCTGCAAGACCGCTTCACGTTCGTCGACGCCGTTCGTCGAGAAATCCTTGAGTTCAAGATGGCAGTGACTGTCGTCAAGCAGTTGGCTACCGAACTTTGGTGCCGAGGGGTGCGTCGCGAGCGATGGTTGACAGCGCCAGCACCGCCTCGTCGCCTGCGGCCAGGATCATGCCTTCCGAAAGTACACCGCGAATCGTTGTCGGCTGTAGATTGGCCACCATGATCACCCGCTTGCCGACCAGCTCCTCCGGCTTGAAGGTCTCGGCGATGCCAGCGACCACCTGACGCTTCTCTTGGCCGAGATCGACCGACAGCTTGAGCAATTTCTTCGCTTTGGGTACCGCTTCGGCTGCGATTATCTGCGCCACGCGCAAATCAAGTTTGGAAAATTCCTCGAAGCTGATCATGTTTTTTTCTTTCTGCTCCGTAGCCGTAGAGGTAGCCGGCCTCGGCTCCCATTTCTTGAGCAACTCAAGCTTGCGATCATCCTCGACGCGCGGAAACAGAGCCCCCTGACGTCGCACCTGCCAAACCCTCGTCATCTCCCACTTCGGCCACACTGTTTTTTCTTCAAGACCCAATTGAGCGCGCATTGCGATCGCACGCTCGGGCATAAACATCTCAAGCAAATGACTCATGTGGCGTAAGGCTTCGAGTACGCTGCCCAGAATCTCCAAGCGTTCCTCATTCGACTTCGACCACGGCGCTGATTGATCAATGTATGCATTGCAGCGCCGCACCAGCACCCACAGCGCTGACAGCGCTTCGGACGGTGCAAAGGCGCGCATCGCTTTGTCGACGCCGACGGCAGCCTGCACCGTCTCCTCCTGCAGCACGGCGGCGCGTCCGGACAGGGGCGACGCAGCAAAATATTTTTCCACCATGCCGAGCGTGCGCGACAAAAGGTTGCCGAGATCGTTGGCGAGCTCGGCGTTGTAGCGCGTCAAAAACGCCTGATGCGAAAAGTCTCCGTCGGCGCCGAGCGGCACTTCGCGCAAAACGAAATAGCGAAAGGCGTCGACGCCGACATCTTCAGCCAAACGCAGCGGATCGACCACATTGCCGAGCGTCTTCGACATCTTTTGACCATCGACCGTCCACCAGCCATGAGCAAAAACCGTTTTTGGAAGCGCCCATCCCGCCGCCATCAAGAACGCCGGCCAGTAGACCGCGTGGAAACGAGAAATCTCCTTGCCGATCATGTGAACGATCTGCGAATCGTCGCTCCAGAATCGTTCAGCGCTGTGACGGCGCGTCGCCGAGTAGTAGTTGCACAGCGCGTCGAGCCAAACATAGATGACGTGCTCGGGGTGGCCGGGCACCTGAATGCCCCACTTAAAAGTAGTGCGCGAAATCGACAGATCGCGCAATTCGCCCTCGACAAACGCGCGCACTTCATTGCGACGCATGAGCGGCTGAATGAATTCGGGATGTGCGTCGTAGTGTGCGAGTAGCGGTTTTTGAAATTGCGACAGCCGAAAATAGTAGGATTTTTCTTTCACCCGCTCCGCCAGCCGCTGGTGCACCAAACAACTGTTGTCGGGCGAAAGCTCTTTTTCGGTGTAAAACTGCTCGCACGAAACGCAGTACCAACCCTCGTAGTCGCCAAGATAAACGTGGCCGTTTTTTTCCATCGCACGCCACAATTCTTGCACAGTGGCTTCATGATCCTCATCGGTGGTGCGAATAAAATCGTCGTTCGAAATCTCGAGCGCCTGCCAAGTCGCCCAATAAGCCGCAGCGAATTTGTCGGCAAAAGCACGCGGGGAGATGCTCGCCTGCTCAGCCAGTCGCGCGATCTTCTGGCCGTGGTCGTCGGTGCCGGTCAGAAAACGGGTGTCGTCGCCAACCAACCGATGAAACCGCGCCAGCGTATCGGACACGATGGTGGTGTACGCATGCCCAAGATGCGGCACATCCGAGACGTAGTAGATCGGCG
>JAHFDU010000197.1 GCA_023248835.1 Myxococcales bacterium
CGTTCATTTCGGCAATGTCGGATCGCTGATCTTGCCGCAGAGCGGCATCTACGTCGGCATTCCAACCAAATACAACGAATATCCGCGCGGCCAATTTTACGACAAGATCGGTTTCGAACCGGACGTTACCGTCGCTGACGGCGAAAACGCGCTCGACGTCGCCACCACCTGGCTGCGAACCAAAGTAGAGAAATAAACCCCAGAGACTTGCCAGCCTGCGGCGAATGTGACCATAATTCTCCGCAGGAGTTGCGGTGAATGACCAATCCGCTTTACCTTTGGCAGCGATCTCAATGGCCGCGATTTCGCTGGGACAGTGAGCGCCTTTTTCCGCTATTTTCGCAAGCTCGTTACCGGCAAGGCCGCTTCCTCGGAACCATGGCGAGCATGGGTTTCGATCTGCGTCTCGAATCGGAACTGGCGGTTACCGCCGAAGACGTCGTCAAGACCAGCGCCATCGAGGGCGAAGTACTCAACCGAGCCAGCGTTCGCTCATCGATTGCCCGACGGTTGGGTCTTGCCGACGGCGGGGTCGCCCCGGCCGACCGAAAAATCGACGGCGTGGTGGAAATGGTTTTGGACGCGACTCGTAATTTTGCAGGAAAGCTTACCGCAAAGAGGATATTTCGCTGGCATGCGGGCCTGTTTCCCACCGGCCATTCCGGAATCCACCCGATAAGCGTCGGCAAGTGGCGAATCGATCGCGATGGCGCCATGCAGGTGATTTCCGGAGCCTACGGAAAAAAGCAGGTTCACTATGAGGCGCCTCCAGCAGCACGACTGGCAGCTGAAACCGCGGCGTTTTTCCAGTGGTTCAACGTTGGCAGCCGCAACCTCGAAGGACTTTTGCGAGCAGGGATCGCCCATTTTTGGTTGGTTTCGATCCATCCGTTCGACGATGGCAACGGACGCATCGCTCGCGCCGTCGCCGATCTCGCCATCGCTCAGACCGAAAAAACCGGGCAACGCTTTTACAGCATGTCGAGTCAAATTGAACGCGACAAATCAAACTACTACCGTGTGCTTGAGAGCGCTCAGAAGGGCGATCTCGACATCACCGAGTGGCTGACCTGGTTTACCAATTGCTACCTTTCAGCCATTGACGCCGCCGAAGCAACCAGCCAAAGGGTGCTCAATCGGGCGAAATTCTGGCAAGCTCAAGCTGCAGAACCTCCCTTCTCGGTTCGCCAGCAGAAAGTGCTCAATCGGCTGCTCGAAGGATTCGAAGGCTTTGTCACCGCAAAAAAATGGGCGAATATGTGCAGCTGCTCGGTCGATACCGCCCAGCGCGACATTGCAGAGCTGGTGCAGCGTCGGTTGCTGATCCGAAATCCGGGAGGCAGTAAGCGAACCAGCTACACGTTTGCTTGGCCGCCCGCTGCGGAATCAGCGCTGTAGCAAGAAACTCACCTGATATTCGGCAGCAATGGCACCATTCGTGACTTTCTCGGTCACATTCGATAACGTCAACCGCAGACTTAGGATCTGGCACCGCAAGGTATGGGGGTTCGACTCCCCCTCCTCGCACCGGCTTGAAGAGCGGATTTTGCCGACGCACTATTTTCACGTCGTCTTCACGCTGCGATCCACCCACGCACCGTGGCTCGCTCGGCATCTGCAAACGACTATTTATTGGCTGCCTTTTGCACGCGAAGAGAAAGTATCACAGGTGTGCTACGGCAAGAGCAGGCGGCCAAAAATTGCGCCGACCACCGGCCGAGCGGAGAATCCGTAGGGCAACTTGGCGGTATCTGTATCGAAGAGATCTGGAAAAGCCGCCGCCTCAGTCGATTGCGCTAGCATCACCGCAATCGGTGAGATCAGCGCGTTGAAATCATCTGCGTCGCCCGTCAGCGTTGCCACCCACGAGAGCCAATCGGCCTTGGTGAACGAATAGCGGGAATCTAGAGGGGCGCCGTAGGGATGAAGCTGAGAGCGGTACCAAGCCAATTCAGAGCGAAGTTTCGTCGGATCAGCGAGTCCGAGTCCGAGTAGCTTGTCGAAGAAGAAATTATACTTGAGGCTCCAGCCGCCTTTGTTATCGAGGGTGAGGGCGAAATGGTCACCCGCCCACGCTTTCTGAGACCAGACGGCATAGAGGAGACGCCCCGACTGAATGTAGTGGCTGCTGGCGTTGGTGTCGATGTTGGCCAGTGCTTGGCCCCAAGCGGTCACCGCCAGTGCGGACTTGAGGCCAAAGGTGGCAATGTGAGGTTGCTCTCCGGTGAAATCGTCGGTGGAGAGTTGCAACAGAACCGGGTCGGAACCGCTCATCAACAGATAGTCCGCCCAACCCGTGAGAGTCGCTTGGTGGCCACGCACCACTGAGTCGTCTCCCGCTTTGAGCGCCAGGGCCGCACTCATCAGGAGCAAATCACCGGCGGTCTCGACCGGCGTGTCAGCAAACGACGGATCGTCGCCAACGATTGGCCAAATCCCGAGATCATGTACGGGGTAGGGATTGCCGCTCGGACGACGCTCTGCATGCTGGAGGAATCCCTCCAGCAATTTGCGTAAGACCACTGGATTGTCGATGAGAAAAAGTGGCGAAGTTGGAAAAATGACATCAGCGGTGCTTACCAAACCGCCACTGGCGATCTCTTTTTGAAAGGCGAGTGCTTGGCCTGAGGCGTGGCAATATTCGTTGGCGCCCCAGGCTTGGCGATAGGCCACCGTCACCAGGGCGGCGTAAGTTGAGCTGATGGCGGCTGCTTTCTGCACCAGGCGATCGTCGTTGGTTTCGATCTGCGCTCTCAGGTCCGCTGCTCGATCAAAGGCGCGTGCACTGACGGAGGCAGGGCTGCTGCTGATTGTGCTCCAGTCTGCGGTGCAATCGGTGCCGTCCACTTGCAAAACGCTCGGACGAGCGTGGGCGAGGAAAAATCGGTGTTCCGCCGAGGTCTGGCTGTCGAGGTGATCGCCATAGGAGAAGGCGAAGGCAACGAAGTCCGCATCCGGCGGGCGAAAATTGGTATCGATCTCGCCGGTGAGCACCGCTTCGCTGATGAAGTGGGCGCGTACTTGATCGGCGCTGCCGATTTGCCAGGACAAGGTGGGAGTTGCGGTAGCGGTGAGCGAGAACTCACCCCATTCGGGCCATTCTGAAACCTCGCTGAAGCGGTGCTCCGTCTCAGCCGTAGCGGCGATGGCGTAACGCTTCAGCGGTCCGCTCACCGCGGTGACATCGGCGAAAGTCCACTCAATCGGGCCGGAAGAATCGCCGCGCGCCCAGCTCGCATCGGTGTCTACATAGAAGGCCAGCTCATGCGTACCGCCGTCGGTGCTGCTTCCGGTAAGCTCGATCCAGACGCCCGGTAGCGCCATCGCTTCGTCGTCGGTGGGCAGAAGCGGAGTGACGAACGAAAGTGTCAGCGTCACCCCCATGTCCGCATATCGATAGGTGGTGCGCGAAGGTCGAACTTCGACTTGCGTAAGTTGCATCGGCAGCGCTTCGGCGGGCAGGTCGCCGAGTAGTCGGTAGGCGACGCCATCGACGTGGGCCATGACGGTGATGGCTTTGGCGGTGCCGGCCCACGAGCGCGGTGTGTCATCGGTGGGCAAGTTGCCGAACTGCCAGACGTTGAGCGCGGGGTCACGCACGACCAGTGGCACCGCCGGGATTCGTTGCGGCAGCCGCTCGACGCCCCCGGCCAATCCACCGTCGGTGTCCTGCATGCCGTCGTTTGGGTCCATGTCGGCTCCACCGTCGCGCCCATGCGACGCCGTTCTCGAGCAACCGGTGAAAGCAATCACCATCAGCGCTACTGCCAGGCGCGTCATCGCATGCACCTCGCCGCTGGATTGTTCCAGTCACAGGCTTCGCCTGGATCGTATAGATCAGGAGAGGGAGTTTCTGGCCGGGCGCTGAAGTCGGCGAGAATGTTTCTGGTCAATTGCTGAACCATCGGATGGACGTGAACGAAGCAGTCGCTGTCGGTGGAACTGCAGCGGCGGCCAGCGCCCTTGAGTCGAAAGGCGGCGCGACCCACCCAGCCGTCGAGCCCGTGATTCCAGTGCATGGAGCCGGCGTTGAACACCCGCGCGCCCGCCTGCGTTTGGTAAGCGACCATCACCGGCGGCCCGCCCTCGATGGGAACCTCGGGGGCTCGGCCAAGAACGTGTAAAGAAAATGGCAAATTGGCGGGCTGCGCGTACAGCGCTTCGTACTCATAGCCAACGATGTGTGGCACCCTAACCCCGCTGCCGCGCACGGTGCGAAAAATCGGATGGGCCTCGTCGCTGAGCACATAATCGTCGGCTTGCGACAGGCGAGCAAACGGTTGGCCGGGACCGTTTTTATGCAGGCAGTCGGGATGGGCAACGTAACACCAATCGGCATAGTGGGTGCCGGTCAGTGCGTCTTGCGGGTTGTCGCGCGGCGGCTTGCCGCGGTCGTACGACTGCCGCGCATATTCAAACTTGGAGATGTTTGAATCACTCACCGTGCGCGAAAACGCGTGTCGATCGGTGGCATGAAAACGAATGCGCCCGTCGACGTCGTCGGAGCCGAAAAACGCAAGGTGCATTCCAGCATCGCGCGCGTTCTCGACTCGGTCGCGCATCTCGGGTGACCAGTATTCATCGTGGCCGGCCGATAGGAAAGCGCGCCCACGGGTGAGCGCATCGCTGCGAGTGTGCACGTCCCAGTTCGACACGTAGGTGACATCGTAACCCTGGCGCTCGACAAAGCGAATCAACGAGTACTCATAGACAAAGAAGCCGGCGGTGTAGCCCCAGTTGTCGCCTTGAATGAAAGCGGAACGCATCGGTCGATCGATCGACGCCCAGACGTTGCCATTGTATTGGCTTGAGCGATTGAGGCCGCCGTCCCAATTGTTGTACGCAATGTCGGTGAAATCCGATCGCTGGAGGACGAGGTCGGCTCTGCGATTATCCTCGCGCACTACAAAAGTATCCAGAAACGATCGCTTGGTTTTTTGGCTGTCGAGTCGCAAAAGATAGATTCCCGAAACTGCATCGGCTGGGATCGCGACTGAAAAGGTGACCGGCCAACTGGCATGCGCAGGGTGGTGGCGGCTGTCACTGATCGCTTCCGGCGCGTGACGGTTGCCCTCAGCCGTTCCAGAAGCGATCTCGCGGGCTCCCAGACCGCCATAGTAGCCGGTTCGATACAGATGCCAAGCAATCGGATCGTGGTTGTTCTTGGTCGACACCATCACTGAAACGGCGGCACCTGTCGGGTACGAAAGTTCATCGGTGTAAGCGGCGATTTCGTCGTCCATCGCCCACTGTGGGTAGGGCACCCACCAATTGGTTGCTCCGGGAAGTTCGTTTTCCGCGGCGATGCGACCGCTTGGCCAGCGCACATCTGAACGTCTTTCGCCGATGACCAGCTCGCCGCCACTGGGCCGCGAGCGCCATGCGCCAAGCGAGAGCTCGCGCACCGAAAGCGCCGGATCGACGAAGTGCTGGCCATCGGAGTAGGCGCACCACAGACCCTCGTCGTTGCGCGCGCAGACGTCGGCGCGGCCGTCGCGGTTGAGATCGACCAGCGTCAGCGAGGCTGCGGCGGTGCGACGACCGAATCCGTGGCCATCGTTAAACGTTGCTTGCTCCCAAACAGTCAGGGGACCGAAACGACCCGTGCTGGCGATCGCGCAGTACAGACCGTCGGTATCGAGCAGACACAGATCGGCGCGCCCATCGCCATTCAAATCGCCAAAGCGTAGCGTCTCTGGTCGCACATCGAGAAGGCTCAGTGAGAGCTCGGCCCATTTCGCCGGCGACGCGAAATCACCGCCTCGCGACAGCGCGCATTGCACCGACCCGGTGGAGTAACCGCAAACATCGCTTCGCCGATCGCCGTCGACATCGACCAGTTCTAGGGCGCTGAAAAAATCGCTCGGTGCGTGCGAGCTGCCGTCGCTGCCCATGCTAGCGGACCACAAGCTTGGCGTTTCCAATCGATGGTCACCCGCGCGGGCACAGACCAGGCCTCGCTGGGTGCGTGTGCAGACATCCTTTCGTCCGTCGCCATCGAGATCCCCCCAGAGGGGTTGCGCAATCGGCGCTGGCGTTGTCGGGTCAAACAGTGTGCCGTCGTCCCATAATTTTTCGGGACCGAAAGTTCCGTCCCCGATGCCAAGCGCGCAGAGAAGTCCGGCGGCGTTGCGCCCACAGACATCCGGCCGCCGATCGCCGTTGAGATCGACCATCGAGATGGTTAGCGCTTTGACCTCGTCGGAGAAACCGGCTTCGTCGGAAAAGGCAGCGGTGGCCAGACCGGCGGCTTCGAAATGTTCCTGGTTGCGGCGCAGTGCGCAATACAGCCCGCTCGATTGGCGCATACAGACGTCGCTTTGACCATCCTGATCGAGGTCGACCGAAGTCAGCGTTGCGAAGACGCTGGGTGAGGAGAGTGAGCCGTGCGCGTCATCGAAATCGACCGACCAGCGGGCCGGCGTGCCAAAGCCGTTGCCCTTCCAGCGCGCGCAGAGCAAACCATCGGCAGCCTGTGCGCAAACCGCAATTGGGCTCGCCGCTGGATGGACTGTACTCGGACTGCCTGAGCAGGCAGAAAGCAAGAGCAAGAGCAAGAGCAAGAGCCGCGACAGGATCGTTTCATGCGTGGTGAGTCTGCGAACGCCTGAGCAAAAGCCCAAGATACCCCCCCGGTCAGCGCAAATGCTACTTCCGCACTTTAATTTTACCAAATCGGAACTGTGCCTACAAGCGCGAAGCGATTAGAGGAAGGGCGCCCGGACGTTCGAGCGCCGCCGACAGCTCACAGCCTCCTACGGCCCGGGCCGCTTCAAGAAGCCAGAAACTGTTTGGTTCACAGTCGAGAGTCAAGAGTCGAGAGTCTTGGACACGGAAGACGCCGGAAATTCAGTCGAGGGCCACGGTTGGAGACGCACTCGAAGGGTAGTTTCTGAGCAGCCGACAGCCTACAGTTTCGGATTCATTCATGAAATCACCTACTCTAGTCCTCCTTTCAAGAGCGAATTTATGGGAGGGTCAACGCGATTTTACGATTTTTCTCCACTGTCAGCTGTCGGCTGTCGGCTGTCGGCTGTGGTAAGAATCGCGAAGCGCGAATCAACGCCGACTTCCGGGCGCCCCTGCGATTAGAGGAACCGATGCGATGAACCAAGCAATGAGGACGAATCCTAGGACCATGGCTTCGGTGGCATAGCGCGGCATGCAGTAACCGCTCCAGCCGAGAAAAAGCGTGCGGACCGCAATCGGCACAACCAAGAGCCGAGCGGCGTGGCGGGTGTTTTTCTGCAGCAGCAGAGCGGCGGCGGAAAGTAAAAGCGCAAAGACCAATATCCCTGACAGAAGTCCGAATGATTTTCGGAGCTGTCGCATGACTTTTGGCCATGGAATCCAGTCAGGGTTCTGCAGCACCTCATCATGCCGTGAGACCCACATGTGCGACGCGCGT
>JAHFDU010000198.1 GCA_023248835.1 Myxococcales bacterium
GTAGTTGCCAATGTGCACTTGGCAGCGCTCACCGTGCAGGTGCCAGATTTTGGTGGCCACTTGATCGAGAAAATAGCGATCGTGCGAAATCACCAGCAGCGTTCCTTCATACTCGACCAGCGCCTCTTCGAGTACCTCGCGCGCGGGGATGTCAAGATGGTTGGTCGGCTCGTCGAGGGCGAGCAAGTTGCGCGGGCGCAGCATCATTTTGGCGAGCGACAGCCGGTTGCGCTCACCACCGGAGAGCCCTTTGACTTTGCGAAACGCGTCGTCGCCGGAGAAGCGAAAACGACCGAGAAACTGGCGGGCCACGTCTTCATTAAAATCGCCGCGCACCGAGCGGATCTCCTCGAGCAGCGAGAGGTTGTCGTCGAGATCGGAAAGTTTTTGATCAAAATAGCCAATACGAACTTCGTGTCCGAGCACTGCATTGCCGGACAGCGGCATCAGTTTTCCCAGCAGCGTTTTGAGCAGCGTGGTTTTGCCGCAGCCGTTCGGTCCCACCATGCCGATGCGATCGCCACGGTAGATCGTGGTGGAAAAATCGCGCACTAGCGGCAGGCCGGGATGCCCGACCGTCAGTGACTCGAGTTTGAGCGCCTCCTTGCCGCCGGGATGATCGCCGATGGAAAAATGCAAACCGATTTGGCCGGCCGAAGAAAATTCGTCTTTCGGGCGTTCGATCCGCTCGAGTTTTTCGAGCATTTTGCGACGCGACTGCGCCTGCTTGGTCTTCTGCCCAGCGAGATTTTTGCGGATGAAGGCTTCAGTTTTCGAAATGTGCGCTTGCTGCCGATCAAACGCCGCCTCCATGCGCTCCAGTCGCTCGGCGCGCTCGACCACATAGCGCTCATAGCCAAATGGAAATACCACCGCGCGACCAGCCTCGAGCTCGACGATGTGCCGACAAACGGCGCGCAGAAAATATCGATCGTGTGACACCAGCACGAACGCCTTCTCCCAATTCTTGAGTCGCTCTTCGAGATGTTCGGTGGCTTCGACATCGAGGTGATTGGTCGGCTCGTCGAGCAGCAGCAGATCGGGCTCGGCCAAAAGTGTTTTGCACAGTTCCAGTCGCCCGCGTTCACCGCCTGAAAGCGTGTCGACGTTGCGGGTCAGATCGTCGTTGCCGAATCCCAGATCGTGCATCAGCGCTTTGACCCGGCTCTCGAGCGAGTAGCCGCCTTCGCGACCGTAACGCTCCTGAATTTCGCCGTAGCGGGCAAGCGCCTTTTCGTCGGCGAGGTTGTGCTCGAGCGCGTGCATTTCGGCGCGCAAAGCGAGCTGCGCAGAAAATGGCTGCAGCAGCGCATCGAAGAGGCTCGACTCGCCTTCGAACTCTTGTGACTGCTGCAGATAAGCCAGGCGCAAACCGCGCGTCCGCGCCACCTGACCGCGATCGGGCGACAGCCGCCCGTCGAGCAATCGCAGTAACGTTGACTTGCCCGAGCCGTTCGGCCCGACCAATCCAATTCGATCGCCGGGATTGATCTGCCACGTCAGGCCAGAAAAAATCTCGGTACCGGGATAGCCGAAATCGACATCGCCAAGCTGAATCAACATCGCGTGCGTAAACTATTTCGGAGAAGCGGCGGCGGTCAATACCGCCGAGATGCCAGCGCCGACGGAGGATCCACCGTCTTTGGCTTTGAGGGCCGCTGGATAGGCGCTGAGGCCGCGCAAGAACAGCTGCGCCATCATCTCCTGCGGCGTGTTGAAGGTGACGTCGACGCCGGGAGTCTTCTGCGCCACCGCGAAGGCGCCGGTGGCGTCAAAATCGACGGTGAAGGCCCACTGCTTGGTGACAAACTCGTTCGCCGATTCGGAAAAGTCGACGACGCCGTGGCCGGTGCTGTCGGGAAATACCTCGGCGTCGAGGTAGGGCAGCGCTGGTTCGTTACTCATCGGAGTGTAATGGACGACATCCATATCTTGCGTAATCGGATTGCTCGGACGAGTGGTCGAGCATTGAGCGAGGGTGGTCGATCCGACCGGGCACCACTTGTAGTCCATGCCGTCCTTGATAAGAACGTCGCCCTTGGTGTAGCCGAGCGCGTCATCGGCAGCGTAGACCAAGCGCAAAGCGACGGTGCCTGAAAGTCCCCCCGGTTTGTCGAACGTGGCGTCGACCGAAGCGAGGGTCCAGATCAGGTCTTTGAACAGGGCGCCGTGCGTGTCCCAACTTTTTCCGTCGCAACAGGGGAATCCCTTGTCGAGAGCGGTGGGGTTCGAAAAATCAAAAGTTTGTGGCGCGCTTGCACTCGGAATCACGTCTAGTCCGAGATAGACTCCGGAAATTCCGAGCCTCAGTTTGAGCGAATCGAATTTTCCCGAAAATGCTGTCGGTGTAAAACAGGTGGCCACATTGAGCTGGCAGGCGTTGCCGCGCGCCTGGTTAAGCCCGATGGAGGTGGTAAATGGCTGCCCACCGCCGGAAGGAAACGGGGCACTTTGCGCCGCCGAGATCGATCCCCTGATCGTGGTGCTTCCATTCACCGAGGTCTTGGGGCCACTCGAGCCGCCACAAGCCGATAGCCCCGCCGCGACAAATAGAACGATCTTCGCTCTGCGCATGCGGACGATTGTAGGCTTTCTCAGACAAACACACCAGTTTTGGCGAACGTCTGGGGTCAAGAGACCCCAGACTGGACCGAAGTTGGCCGCCGCCTGGGGACCGGGCTGGTACGGGCCGTGCATGGTCATGGACCTGGAGATCTATGGCCGGAGACAAGCAAGAGAGTTGGGACGCGGCGGCGACCGAATGGTCGCCAGCCGAGCGCGTTGACTCTTTTGATTCCAGCATTGGATCGGGCGCCATCGGCGACGTGCTCGGGCAGGACCGAGCCCGCCAGGCGAGTGCGGTCAGGCGCCGCACCCAGCGCGTTCCGAATGGTCAGACGCGGCCCTATGATCTGTCGCAGTTCCAAGAGCAGCGACTGCTTGGCACCTACAAAGAGGGAAAACTCTACGCGCTCGGTCGGGCGGCGGCCTATAATCCCCAAGCGCACCCGGTGATTCTCATTCACGGCATCATGGGTAGTCCGGCCAGTTTGCAAACTATCGCGGATAGGATTACGGACCTGCCGGTACAGCTCTATGTGTTTGCTTACGAGAGCTACGTTTTTCGTCGTACCAGCGAAGACGCACGCGATCTCGCCAATCAACTGTTCGCTCTTTCCAACCAGCACATCGGGGCTGGCCGCTCGATTTCGATCATCGCGCACAGCATGGGCGGCGTCGTCGCCCGCGAAATGTACAACTTGGTGTTGCGATCGTCCGCTGGCTGTCAGAAGAACTTTGGCGGTCTCGATGCGGTTGCGATTGACAGTCCGATGGAGGGGTTCGACGGGCCGTCCGACCGCCAGGGAGGAAACGCATTTCCGTTCGTGCCCAAGTCGATGATTGACATGAGATCGGAATCCGAACTGATGATTCCGCTCTCGGACCCCGAACTTCCCGACAACATGACGCTGGCTCTGGTCTATTCAGAGGGCGGCAACGTCACGCTCGATTACTACAAGGGAGAACTAGCCGTGATGCCCAAACTGCTGGCCGACCACATCAATTACGACAAACCAGTCGACGGTTCTCCCAAGATCAGAAACTTCTGGCACGCGCTGCGATCGTCCCAACGCTATATCGATTTCTTCGAAAAAATGGAGAGGCTGTCGCAACAGGGAAAGCTCGACGAGGCGGCGGTGTTGGTTGGGCTCAAACACTATTTTCCAGAATTCTCCGGCGGCCACACCTCGGTGCTAAATGATCCCAGGCTCGGGCGCATGCTGCGGCGGCGTATTTTGCGCAGTATCGCCACAGAGCAGGCACCGCCCGGCAGCGCCAAGCTCGCGCCCGAAAATGAGTGCCAGATTCCCGCTCCGAAAACTGATTGGGGCAATCCGCTCGGCTAAATCAATTTGGCCAGTGCTGCCCGCGCATCTCCGGCAAAACCGAGCGTCACTTTTCCTGCCACAATTGCGATTGGGCGCCGCACCCGGCTGCCGTCGGCGGCGAGCCATTTGTAGAGCGACTCGCCCGACAGCCGGGCCGCTTCGGCACGCCGCTTGGGCGCCACCAACTCTTTCGGGTCGTCAATTTTGGTCGCGATTTTTTTCAATTCTTCGACGGAGAGCGGCTCTTTAATGAGGTTGCGCAGCACGAATTCATCGCCGATTTTCTGCGCAAGAAACTCTCGCGCTTTGACGCATCCGGTTCAACCCGGTTTCCAATAGAGTTCAACTTTAGCCATGAACGCAAGTGTGCTTTAATGCGCAGCCATGCTCAAACAATATCTGCTCACGCCTGGTCCGACACCGGTTCCGGAACGTGTCCTGCTGGCGATGGCGCAACCGATCATTCACCACCGCATGCCGGCCTTCATCAAGATTTTCAATGAAGCCGCCGAGGGGCTGAAATGGATTTTTCAGACCACCCAGCCGGTGTTGATGCTCGCCGGCTCGGGTACGCTAGGGATGGAAGCCGCCGTCGTTAACACCATGAAAAAGGGTGACAAGGCGCTCTGCGTCGTCGGTGGCAAATTTGGCGAGCGCTGGCGCAACATTTGTAAAGCTTTCGGCATCGAAACGATTTCGATCGATGTCGAGTGGGGGCACGCGGTCGATCCACAAAAAGTGAAGGCGGCGCTCGACGGTGACGACAAGATCACCGCGGTTTTTTCGCAGGCCAATGAATCCTCCACCGGCGTACGCCATCCGGTCGAGGAGATCGCAAAACTGACCGCGGCGCGAACGAATGTGATCAATGTAGTGGATGCCGTTTCAGCGCTTGGCGCTTTCGATCTGCCGATGGACAAGGCGGGGTTCGACGTGGTGGTTACCGGTTCGCAAAAAGCGCTGATGTTGCCGCCGGGCCAGGCCTACGTCGCGCTTTCCGATAAAGCCTGGGCGCGCACCGAAAAGCGCGACTTGCCCTGTTTTTACGCCGACCTCAAGCGCGAACGCAAAGCGCAAGCAGGCGGCGAGACCGCCTACACCCCGGCGGTGACGCTCACCATCGGTCTTGTCGAAGCGCTGCGTATGCTCAAAGAGGATGGACTCGAAAACATTTTTTCCCGTCACGACAAGCTGGCGCGCGCCACCCGCGCTGCGGCCGAAGCGCTCGGCTGCAGACTGTATGCGCCGTCCGCACCTTCACCAACGGTGACTTCAGTCTGGGGTCCAGATGGCGTCGACACCGACAAAATCGTCAAACATTTGCGCAACCAGTACGGCGTGTCGATTACCGGCGGGCAGGACGCCGCCAAAGGAAAGATCCTGCGCATCGCTCACCTTGGCTACTTTGGCCCATTTGACATCCTGACCTCGGTCACCGCGCTCGAAATGACGCTGACCGATCTCGGCGTCAGAATCACGCGCGGCGCCGGCACTGCCGCGGCCGAAGCAATCCTAGCCAGCGCGTGATCGCGTGCGGACTGCATTACGGAAGACCGTCCCTTTTTTCTTGATGGTTCAGATTCCGGGGGGCAGTTTTGTTATGGGCGGCGGCGAAGAAGCGGACGAGCAGCCGGCGCATCGCGTTTTTGTCTCCGCATTCTCCATCGATCGCGATGAAGTGACCGAAGCCGAGTATGCGCAGTGCGTTGCCAAGAAGAAATGTGCGCCGCACCAGTTTGTCGAAACCGGCAATCTGCCAGTCACCAATGTTTCGTTTGAAGAGGCCCAAACGTTTTGTCGATCGCTCGGCAAGCGCCTGCCGACCGAAGCCGAATGGGAGCGGGCCGCCCGCGGTGACGATGGCCGCATTTTCCCATGGGGCAACCAGCCCGACTGCATGCAAGCGAATTTTGGCAACTTCGAGGGCGAAGGGCGCTGTCCGCAAAATCCGGGCCGGCCAGTCGCAGTGGGCAGCTTTGCCGGAGCATCGCCGTTTGGCGTGCGCGATTTGGCGGGAAATGTTTGGGAGTGGGTCGCCGATCGCTACCAAAAGGACTACTACGCAATTTCTCCGGCAAAAGATCCAAGCGGGCCGGCGCGGGGAGCTCTGCGTTCGGTGCGGAGCGGCGCCTGCTGCTCGATGTTTGGCCTACCGCGGGCGCAGAACCGTCTCGCTTTTCCTCCCGAGTATCGCGACATTGACTTGGGATTTCGATGTGCCGCCTCAAAAAACTGAACCGCCCCGGCCCTCAGTTTTCTGAGGTTTTGAAGTGGCAAAACTTCGGGTGCCAACGGACTGACTTGCGACACTATCCAGCACATGTGCAACCGAACGGTTGATGATCACACGTAGATAATGACTTTTTGCTTGGCAAACAATGGAAGCGGTGTATGGTTCCGCAAAATAGAGCGGGAGGGCCAATGACCTTTTCAAAAAAATGCCAATGGGCTATAGCTTTTTCCCTCTTGTCAGCCTGCTCGCCGGCGCGCGACAATGGCGGCCGCCCTGATGGTGTTGATTTCGGCATGGGCGGACTTACCATCGAGCCCAGCGAGGTGACGCTGCCGGTTGCCGGCGGCACCGCTTCACAGCAAACGTTTAAGGTGACGTTGCGCGAAAACGGCGCCGACAAGGACATCTCGAACGATCCAATGCTGATGTTGGCGCTTGATAACTCCGCCATCGGAGCGCTTGCCGGTGTAAATTTTACCGCCACCAGCACCCCCGGCAAGGGCATGGTGACGGCGACCTACGGCATGAACACCGCGACGGCCAAAATTTTTATCAAAGTCAGCGCGCAGGTGCAATCCTGCACCAACTGTCCTCCGTTTCCGACGAGCGCCACCGCTCAGACTTGTGCGGGCGCAACACCGACCGTTGCTTACCCCCCCGCCGGCGTGCTGCTGCCGCCGAACATGCCGCAGCTTGAAGTTCAGTTTTCGCCGGCGGTTCCGGGGGCGGTGTACGAACTCGATTTTGCGAATGACATTACCGACATTCGCATCGAAACCAAGTGTGCATCGATCACCGACACCCACGGCTTGCCCACCAGCGGCTGCTCTTTTGCATTCGATCAATCGACCTGGAATCTTCTCGCCAAGAGCAACAAAGGCGGTGACGCGGTCGATCTCACGGTCCGAATGTCGACCGATGGCAGCTGCATTACCGCCTCGAAGGACAAGACCACTTTTTCATTCGCCGAAGAGGACGTGCTCGGTGCCGTCTACTACTGGAAGTCGGTGGCGTCTGGCAACGGCGTCGGCGGCGATATTTTTCGCAAGACTTTTGGCGACATGGTGCCAGAGGAGAAACTGACCACCGGATTCAGCTGCAACGGTTGCCATTTCTTATCTCGGGATGGAAAGCGGATGATCGTCAACCTCGACGACAACGACTCGGACGACGAATACGGTGATATTACTTCCGAAGTGTTCGACGTCGCTACCCGCACGGTGGTGAGCGGTAGCCAAGGCGGCCCGGGATTTCAGACTTTCAACAACGACG
>JAHFDU010000199.1 GCA_023248835.1 Myxococcales bacterium
CAAGTCGATCTTTTTGACGTCGAAACTGGGATGCCGTACAAGGCCGGCATCGCACTCATCGACGAATCTGCCGACGTCGGCGCATGGAACGAAGAGGGTCGTGCCTTGGCCACACAGGTGATCGAGGTCGGCGGCCAAGTCGATGGCGATGCCGAGCTCGAACGAACGCTTGCTCGCACCAACGCACTCGGAAACAAACTCAACCACTGGGTGCAGGCGCAAGCCGAGCACTGGCTCGACCGTGAAAAATTGGTGGGCGTCGTCGGCGGCGATCACTCGACTCCGTTTGGCCTGATCGCCGCGCTCAGCCAGCGACGCCCGCGCATGGGTATCCTCCACGTCGACGCCCACGCCGATTTGCGCCAGGCGTACGAAGGCTTCACCTGGTCACACGCTTCCATCATGTACAACGTGATCACGCACCTGCCCGGAGTCGCGCGCTTGGTACAAGTCGGCATCCGCGATCTGTGTGAAGAGGAGGTCGAGCGCATCCGGCAGTCGAGCGGCCGCATCGTCACCTGGTTTGACGACGAGCTGGCGACGCGCCGATTTTCTGGTGAGAGTTGGGCATCACAATGCGACTGCATCGTCGAAGCGCTGCCCGCGGAAGTCTACATTTCGTTCGACATCGACGGACTCGATCCATCGCAGTGTCCGCACACCGGCACTCCGGTGCCGGGCGGCCTGTCGTTCGGCCAGGCGGCTTTCCTCGTCGCTGCGGTGGTGCGCAGTGGCCGTCGCGTCGTTGGATTTGATCTCAACGAAGTCGCCCCCGGTCCTGCCGGAAACGAATGGGACGCCAATGTCGGCGCGCGTCTCCTGTATAAACTCATCGGCTGGGCGCTGCGATCAAACGGCCGTCAGTGGCTGTCCGAGCCCGTACGCGCGACTTGAGAGGGACCGCCAAACCCTCTACACTCCGCGCCCATGCGGCTCATTCGAATCGCACTGTGCAATGTCAATTCCACCGTGGGCGCGGTTCGCTCAAATTGCGATCGGGCGATTGCGCTCGCCGAAGGCGCGGCCAAAGACGAGGCGACGGTTGCCGCCTTTCCGGAGCAGGTGCTGGGCGGCTATCCGCCCGAAGATCTAGTGCAGTGGCAAAAGTTTCTCGACGCGCAGTGGCAGTCGCTTGAGCGTTTTGCCAAAACCACCAGCGCACTCAATCCGGTGTTTGCCCTCGGCCTGGTAGTGGGGCGGGGCGCCAGCGTCTACAATTGCGCCGCAGTGGTGCATCGCGGCAAGATCTGCGGCCTGGTGCCGAAAGAAAAGTTGCCCAACTACAACGTGTTTTACGAGGGCAGAACGCTGCAGCGCGGCACTGCCGGTCTGCGCGACGAATTGCACGGCGTGCCGTTTGGCGATCTGGTTTTCGAGTTCGATTTTGGCACACTGGCGGTGGAAGTTTGCGAAGACATCTGGTCGCCCGATGGGCCGATGCGGCGGCGCGCCTACTCGGGCGCTGAGCTGGTGCTCAATCTTTCGGCGTCGCCCTTTCGCCTTGGCGTTCTGCAAACTCGCCGCGAGATGATCGCCACCCGCGCCGGCGACAATCAAGCCACCGTGGCCTATGTAAATTTGGTTGGCTCGAACGATGGCTTGATCTTCGACGGCGGCGGCCTGGTCGCGCAAAACGGGCGCCTCTTGCACGAGGCGCCGCGGTTTGTCGAAGGCGTCACCGCGGTCACCGTTGATCTCGACCGCACCGCTCGATTGCGTCGGGAAAACACCACTTGGCGTGGCGACCAAGAGCTTTTTTCAAACGTAGCGGCAGGCACCCACAGGGTAACCATCGCTGTCCCGAGCGAGCGTGCAGCGCTCCGTTTTTCACCACCTGCCAATCGCAACTTTTTCCTTCCGGTGAACGCCACAAAAGTTTCTGCTCAAGAGCAGTTTTGTGAGGAGATCCTCGATGCGCTGGCACTTGGCGTCGGCGACTATTTCGAAAAAGTGGGCACTTTCCGAACCATAGGTGTTGCACTCTCCGGCGGGCGCGACAGCTTGTTGTGCCTGTGGATCGCGCGCCGCTATCTCGACAACAAATTTTCTACTCTCGATGACGGGGAGCGTAAAAAAGCGGCGCAGAAAGTGCTGCGGGCTTTCTTCATGCCGACGCGTTTTTCCTCTGCCGAAACTGAAAAAGCTGCGCGCGCGGCCGCCGATGAACTCGGTGCGCCGCTGTCGATCGTTTCGATAGACGATGCATTTGTGCGCGAGTGTGAAGCGGCCGAGAAGATGCTGCAACCGGGGGAGACGGTTTCTACACTGGCTCGCCAAAATGTACAGGCGCGGCTGCGCGCCGAGCGGATGTGGACTTGGGCCAATTCGGCCAGCGGGCTATTTTTGCAAACCAGCAACATGAGTGAAAAAGCGGTCGGCTACACCACCATCGGCGGTGATCTCGAAGGCGCGCTCGCAGTGATCGCCAATTTGCCCAAGACGGTGGTCAACTATTTGCTTGATTACTTGTACGAAAAAACGCATTCCGAGGCGATTCGCTTGACGCTGATCAAGCCACCGTCGGCGGAACTCGACGACAACATGGAGGATGAGCGCGATCTGATGCCGTTCGAAGTGCTCGACGCCTGTTTTTTGCTCTACGCCGGCGAAAAAATGGCGCCCGACGAAGTCAAACTCGCCCTCGGCGAAATATTTCCCGAGCGCGACCGCGCCCAGCTTGAAGCGTGGACGGAGAAATTTACCCGCCTGTTCACCCAATCCATCTACAAATGGGTGCAAGCGCCGCTCAGTCTGCACGTCGGCAACTTGGATCTCGAGCGCGAACGCGCGTTGCAACTACCCGTTGTCCAAACCTCGGAGTGGCAAAAGGAATAGATTCCACCAAACTACACCAAACTCACTTGTATTCTAAAATAAGCAATGCTATGAGGTGCCATTGAAATGGAGAGCCTCCTATGAAATCCCAATGCGTTCGTTTGACTCAGCCAATTATTTTGGGTGCGATGCTGTTTTGTGGCTGCGCCAAAAGCGGCAAAACGCCGCTTAAGGTTTCGCTCGACATGGCAAAACCGAATGTCTTGCACGATGGCAGCGTCGATACCGGTCTAATTTCCCATCCGGTCGACGCTGGCAGTGATGAAGCCATCGGTGGCGACGACATGGAGATTGTTCAGGGCAAAGACATGAAGGTGGTCCATCGCGACATGGCCATCCGCGACAGCGCGATGACCCACGACATGCCACCGCCGCCCTCCATTGATGGCGGAGCCTGTGTCGTCGTCGATAGTTGGCCCGGATTGCGACCGTTAGGCGAGTACAGCCCGATCGAGATGGTGACCTGGGCGGCCTCGGCCGACACCTCGTCTGGCGCTTCGACTCAGCTGCTGATCGAAGATTGGCAGACGATGGGCGAAACCCATCCCAAAATGGCAAGTTTTTCCGGCGATACCTACACCAGTTGCGAGGTGTGCGCGATCGTTGCCGCCTGCGACAGCAGCCGTGTCTGCACCTATCAGTACTTGGCGCAGGCGGGCGCGGCCACCGTGACGCGCGCCGATCGCAATGCAAAGACTGGCAAGATGACCGCCACAGCAACCAATCTCAAACTCGTCGAGTGGGACTTTTCTATGGCTGTCGATGCTCCCGTCCCCGGTGGAAAATGCTATGAGATTGCCAGTGCATCGTTTGATGTCACTTGGAATCGCTGTGCACCGGTCATCAATGAGGTACAGACTGCTGGAGCGAGCGCCGGCGATGAATTTGTCGAAATTCACAATCCCTGTATTGGCAGCATCGATCTGACCGGATGGAAGTTGGTGTATCGCTCTGCCTCCAATAGCGGCGGCAGCGACTCAACGCTGCTCTCGCTCACACAAAATATCGCAGCCGGCGGTTATTTGCTGCTCGGTGGCGTCAGTTTTTCGGGCACCGCCGACGCACAGTTCGGTCGCGGCGTCGGTCTCGCGGCAGGCGGCGGCGCAGTGGGCTTGCGCAATCCTGCCGGCGATCTTGTCGACTCAGTCTCCTACGGAACCCTGACCGCGCCCAATGATCTGACGGAAGGCGCGCCCGCCTCTGCACCGCCCGCTTCACAATCGATCGCGCGCAAGCCGAATGGCACCGACACCGATCACAACAACAGTGATTTTGTGATCGCGGCGACGCCGACACCGAAGGCGGCGAACTAGTACCTCGACACAAAGACCTGGAATGGTTGACCCGAAATAAATCAAAATGTCGAGGTACTAGTACGATCGTTCGGGGCGTGCCGCCCCGCCCCGTCGGCAAAGCCGTCGGGGTCCCCCACCCCTGCTAACGGCCGCACTCGCGGCCGGGCCGCGCCGTGCACGGCCTTTTCAATCGGCCAAAACCACTGTGGCGAAACGGTTGTCGACTCAACTTTGGTTTGCAGCCGGCGCCGGCAGTGAGTTATAGAGACAGGAATGGCACGAAGAGTCTCGCTGTTTTTTTTCTGTGCCGTCGCTTGCCACTCCAAGTCGACGCCTGCCACCGACCTTGCTCCCAATGATGCGGCGGTCGCCGATTTGGCCGATTTTTCGGTTCCGTTAGATCTGACGCCGCTACATTTGGCATTCAAACCGTTCGGAAGCGGTCTCATCGTCGGTGCCCGACCCGGCGGCCTCGCTACCGGCGACCTTAATGGCGACGGCGCGCCCGATCTGGTCGTCACCAACATGGATGAAAACAACCTCACCGTGCTGCTCGGCGATGGACAGGGCGGTTTCGCCACCCCGACCAAACAGACCGTTCCCGGCGACGGTCCCGGTTCGCTGGTGCTGGCGGATCTCAACCAAGACGGCAAACTCGATGTTGCGGTGGCCAACTACAAATCGGCCGAACTGGTGGTGATGTTCGGTAGAGGCGACGGCGGATTCGATGTGGTGGGCAAGGTGGCGGTGGGGGCCAATCCGCTTGGAATCGATGTCGGAGATTTTGATGGTGATGGCCGCAAAGACATTGCGGTCGGCAGCTTCGGCGGCGGCGGCATCGCTGTCAATTATGGCAATGCCGACGGCTCGCCCGGCCATTCCGATCGGTTGACCGCGCCGACCGGGGTGCAATCGGTCATCGTCGCTGATCTCAACCAGGACGGCAAACTCGACATCGCCGCACTGAGCTATCTCACCGACGTGATTTCGCTCTACTGGGGGAGCGGCGACGGTAGCTTTCAGAACGGCAAGACGCTGTCGACCACACACTTGCCCTGCGCCATGACCGCCGCCGATTTGAACCGGGACGGCATCTTCGACTTGATCGTGGGCAGCACCGATGCCAGCGTGGTCGAAATCCACCTCGGCAAAACCGGCGGCGAATTTGACGACACCAAAGCTTACGGCGCCGGACTGCTCACACGGGTGCCGGTGGTGGCCGATTTCAACGGAGACGGAAAGCTCGATGTCGCCGCCACCGGAGGCAGCGGTACCTGCGTCACGGTTTTTCGCGGCCATGGTGACGGTACGTTGTCGAGCGGCCTCACCATTGGCGTCGGCGACAATCCGGCGGCGCTGGTGACCGCCGATTTCGATCGCGACGGTCTTGCCGATTTGGCGGTGAGTAATTACGACAACGGCTCGCTGACGGTGCTTTTAAATCGCTCTCAGTAGCTGCTAACTATTCTGCCCACATCGACAAAATTGCTTTTTCGAATTCGCGGGTGAAGCCGGGGCCGTCGCAGAGCGGGGAGGCGCACAGTTCTTGGCGCAGTTTCTTTCGTAACTCGGAGAGCCTAGAGGACGTCGACCCGAGTTCGCACGCCTTGGCCAAGTACTGCTCCTTGGTGTCGGCAATCCATTCCGGATAACCGACCGTCGACAGCAAACTTACGCCGACGCGCGACACGTGTGCTGACCCGGACAGAGTCACCACCGGCACACCCATCAGCAGCGCCTCACAGGTGGTGGTGGTGCCATGGTACGGAAAGGTATCGAGCGCAACGTCGATCTGCGCGTAACTTCCAAGATGATCGCGTTTGTCGCGCAGGTAGGGCAGAAAATCGATGCGGCTGACGTCGGCACCACGGTCGGCAAACCGTCGTCGGAGGTGATCGTGGCTGTCTTTTTGGCAAAGCCCGGCGGCTTTGAGCAAGAGCCGCGCCTCGGGAAGCTTTTGCAACAAGGCGCTCCACAACTCAATCAGCGTCGGCGACAGCTTGGCAATGTTGTTGAACGATCCAAAGGTGACAAAACCATTTTTCGCGCTCGGCGGCGGCGCCACTTCGGGCAGATCGCGAGGCGGCGCGTAGGCGAGAAAACCGCGCGGCAGACGCCACAGCCGCTCGCTGTAGAGCTCGTCGACCGAAGGCTGGCCATGTTGATGTTCGGTCGGATCGGACAGGTCGTCGGTAAATCGGTAGTCGATCGCCGATAGGCCGGTGGTACTGGGATAGCCGAGGTAAGTGATTTGCAGTGGAGCTGGCCTCAGCGCCAAGGCCAGCAAGCGGTTGCCGGCGGTGTGGCCGGACAGTTCAATGAGAACGTCGATTTCATCGTTGCGGATGGTCTCCGCCAAGCGCTGGTCAGACAGGTGAACGACGTCGCGCCAGACCGCAAAACTTTGCTTAAACTCCAGCGTCGCCTCGTCGGTGATTTGAGTGCTTGAGTAGGCGTACAGAGCAAACCGGTTGCGGTCGTGATGGGCGATGAGTGGTCGAAAAAAATTGGCCACCGCATGATCGCGGAAATCGCCCGACAAATAGCCGATGCGCAATCGCTCATGTGCCGGCGAGCACTTGTTCGGACGGGTGACCTGAGAATGCTGCCCGGCCACCAAAGCGCCCCAGCGCTGGTGTTCGCTCGATCGCTCGGCCGGCGGCAGCTCGAGATACTGCAGCGACCCCAACCAATTGGACCAAAACGCCACATCGGTTGGCACCAATTCGACCGCACGACGAAGCGTCTCGGCCGCCTCCTCGGCGCGCCCCACTTCAAGGTAGGTCACGCCAAGACTGGTCAGCGTTTCAGCACCTACCCTGCCTTGCGGCTGCAGCGCCAGCGCCTTTTCAAACAGCAGGATCGCCTCGGAAAAACGGCCGGTCTCTTTGCACAAAACCGCCAAGTTCGCGTAGGGCTGCGGCAACTCGGGCGCGATGCGCATCGCCTCTTTGCTGTGCTGTGCCGCCGCTTCGTGGTTGCCAAAACTGCGATAAAGACTAGAGGCCAGCACGTGCGGGGCCGGCGCAGTTGGATGTGCGGCGATGAGTTTGTTGCACTCCGCAATCGCCGTTTCGGTACGCCCCGAGCGTCCAAGCGCGACCGCCAACTGGTACTGGATCTCGGGGCGAATTTCGGGCCGATCTTCGCCGGTAAGTGCGGTTTCAAAGTGCTCGATCGCCATCTCGGGCTCGCCCGTCGCGCACATGCACTGAGCGTAGAGAAAGTGAACGCTGGCCTGGTGGCCGCCTGGGTGCTC
>JAHFDU010000200.1 GCA_023248835.1 Myxococcales bacterium
GCCTCCAAGCGGCTGCGGCGGATCCCCAGGGATCGGAGGCCGAGATGAGGCGCTCAGTACCACTGATCCAATCGTGCTTGGGCGAGAGGCGCTCGGCATCGATGGCGTCACGGATATGGCGGTCAATGCCAACGCGACGCGGGTGTATCTCTTGCGAACCAGCAATTACGACACCGCGCGACTCAACCTGGCGGTGGTCAGCCTCGATCAATATGGGGTCGTCACCGGCACCAAGTTTTTCGGAGACGGGCAATCGCTGGCAGGCGGCGCCTTCACCAAGGGCCAAGCCATGCTGCTCGATGAGCTCGACGCGAAACTCTTCCTGCTCATCGTCGATTTCACGATGGCGGGTACGCCACAGGGAACTAAGTTGGTCAGTTATGGTCTCGACGCCAATGGCGATATCATTGGCGGGCAGCAGGCCTTGGTATCTACGGTGAGCGGGGATGACGGCCTTGCCTCAACGCCTTATGCCCTCGCCCACCACCCCACCGCAGCCATGCTTTACATCGCGGGGTTAGGCGGGGTCTGGGCTTCGACGTTAGACGTGACCGCAACAGTCGGGGGCCAAACCGTCACTAAACTACCCCATTTCCCCGCCAAGCATGACACCGTGTTTAAGGCTACCAACTATAAAAATGAGGTGGCGGCCTCGAACAGCAAACTTTACCTCGGGACTTTCGCCACCCCGGCCAACACCCCGCGACTCGAGATACTAAATCTGAACACCACCACCGGGGTGATGGGAACCAAAGCCGGGACTTCGCCTTACGAAATCACCGAGGACGCCACCACTCCGTTTGCTTGCAAAGGAAGCGCCCCTTGCGGGTGCTCGAGTCCCTTGTTCATCTATTTGTTTCAGCCGCTGCTCAGCCCGACGACGAAAAAGATGAAGGCGCTTTATCGACGACCGCGTCAGATCGATAACACGCCCCAAGATTATACCGTCGGCGTTCTCAAGCTCGACGCGACCACCGAACTGCCAACCAGCAGCCAAGAGGTGGTGCCGGTGATAAGCAGTGCCGCCTTGCACTCAAGTGCGCAGGCACCCGATGGCAAGAACAGTCGCGTGTGGCTGGCCGACGATACTTTCGTGACCGACGTGTTTTCTCAGGTGGCTGGTATGGTCGGGGTGCAACCCGACTCTTGGACGCTCGGCACCAACGGCGTGCCCACTGGTGTAAGCTTTAGCGGCACCGCGGCGATTTCCCAAGTCGGCAACCAAATGGCGGTGGCTTCGAACAGCGGCCGGGTGGTGCTGCTCACCGAAAAAAAATCATGCGTAGTGGGCAGCGGTGTAGTCAATCAGAAAAAAGGGCTGTATCTAAAACTGGCGGTGACTTACAATACAACGACACCTGGCCAGTCTTCGCTACCTCCGAACAGCACCATACCGGTCAGCATCTCAGGCATCGATCTGACAGGTGCTACGGCGGCGGCTTACAATGTGTCCACCGATAACAGCCGCCAGGTCACATCGACCAACTGTCTCTCGCTCGACAATGTCAAGAAAGCGGCAGGCACCATTCCACTTCTAGAGAATCGCGGCGACGACGTCGCAGTGTTGGTTGACGTCAATGGTGGATTGGCGTGGAAGGTCATATCACCGACCTACACCATGCAGTTTTTTTACAATACGACCTGCACAGGAACTGCAAGCGCGACCATTACCTCGACCATCAACAAGGGGGGGCAGGCCGCGATCGTGGTGCCGGGCTACGCCATTGCTGGCCTTGGCTCTCCGACCGACACCACTCGCTTTAAGAGTATGCAGGGTAAAACCGCCGACTACGTAACCATGGCTTCGACCGCTGCCAGCCAGATCCCGAACGGATCGGTGCGCAAGCCGACCCAGTTCACCATTGGTTGCGGGCCGATCATTGGCTATCAGGGCAGTGCCGCCCAGCTCTCTAACTCGCTCGAAGCCGGCCGGCTGCTCGGCTGCAACACCGCGAATTTCAGCGCTTTCGAGCCGATGGAAGCGACCACCATCCAAGCCACCATCTCCAGTGATACGACTCGACCTGAGCTCAAGGCGTTCGAGCACAGCCGGAGCTGGACCGACTTCGGCTTTCCGGTACTGAGCGGCTACGCCGGCTGCGAAGACATGATCTACGCGAGTTTCGATTTCGACCTTTATCACAATGGCAATTTCCCCTCTGCCAGCGACAACACCTGCGCCGAAAAGTGGGCCGACACCTGGGTGACCAAATTCATCAGTTCGCAAGCCGCGGTTGCATCCGACATCAAGTATTTTTCCTTGATCGACGAGCCGGTCTGGGAGTTTCCAGTGGGACTTAAGCGCGCCCCCTCGCAATGGTCGCGAGCGACCACCGAATTTCAAAATTACATTGCCCTGAACAGTGGCCTTCCCGCTACCGACTTTGGCGGTAGCGATCCAAACGACTACTCTTCGATCCAAATGACCGGATATCAGCAGACGCAAGGGACGCACCTCGATTACGCTCAGCGCGCACGCCGGTACTATTGGACGATGGACTTTCTGCAGGATGCAATGGCTCGCGGCGCCGAATGGCTGCGCGAAGCTTGGGAAAAGATCGGCGGCGCCTACCCGGTGTTTTACAACGATTTAAGCCAATACGACGTCTGGTTCTCCGGCAGCTGGCCCTCAGGGAATAGTGAGGGGGATCTGTTTTCACCCGACTGGAAGCGAACCAATTCCGTGCTCGATGGGGTTTCCGAAATCTCCGGCGCGCTGCAGAACGACCGCAGTGTCGACCGGTACGAATACCAGGCGGCGCTTTTGCAGTCTTCGTTGTCGCTGCCGCCACCTTCAGGTGTGACGATTCCGTCCGCACGCCCGCGGACCATCGGTGGCATCATCCATGGCCAGGATCTCGGTTTTCATGCCTGGGGGCCGGCTTACACTGCGATGTCGCTGATTGGCCACGGCGCCAAGATGTTCGAATGGTACGCCTTCGGCCCGTATCCGTTCTTTCTCGATGACAACGGCTGGTCGGACACCGCGAGGGTGTACCAGCCCATCGCGCGCGCCAATGATCTCATCGGTGCGGCGGAGCTCATCGGTTCTACTGTCTTTTTCGCTGGCCAACCAGCGAAAGCTGGCGATGCCAACGGCAACAAAGTCGCGATCGTGCTGCCGACGACGAGCAATCTATGGAATCCAAGTATTTCTCCAAACCTTCCGAATAATTATTACTACACCGCGGAAGCGCAGGGGATCTATCTGGCGCTGGCCCATCAAGCCATCGGCGCCGATTTTATTGACCAAAGAGAAATCACCGCGACCGAGCTCGGCAGGTATAAGGTGGTCTACGTCGTCGGTCCGAATCTGCCGAGCGCAGTCACGCAGATATTGGTCACCTGGGTGCACGACAATTCCGGCGTGCTGGCACTGACGCCGGGTGCAATCGTCAGTGATGAATACAATCAGCACGACGCCACCACCGAGAACATCTTCAACGGTGTTCCCACCGGTACCCAACGAAACGATGCCGCCGCACGAGTCGTCGCTGTTCCCGCCTGGAATGCGCGCAATGGCCGCCAGCTCAACACGGTGTCGTCTCCGGTTTGTGGTGCAGATTCGGCGGTATTCACCGCGAACCCAGCCGGTACCAGCGTCGAGCAGAACTATGCTACGGGTGGCCCCCCCACCGCCGCCACCCTGTCGAAAGTGCACGGAAACGGCAAGATCTATTTCTACTCCTACTTCCCCGGTTTCAGTTATCTCTCTTCGCCCGATCGTACCTCGATGACTCGGCTGCCGACCAATTGGGATACTGGATTGCGCGACGCCGTGGCGATGCCGACAACTTACGCCAGCTTTGTTCGCGCAGTGAAGATCACGCTCAATGGCCAATCCGCCCAGATTGGCGGCGTCGAGCCACTGCTCTTGCAAGCAGGCAACAACGGCGACGCGGTGGTGCTGCTCAATTGGACCGACGCTCCGCTTACCAACCTCGTGGTGTACATCAGCAACGCCCGCGCGTTCACCCACAGCGCCGCTTTGGCACTCGGCGGCGCACTGGCGGCCGGCACGGTGTTCAATGTCAACGATCTCAAAGTGGTGATTCCCACTTTAGGCAACGTCGACGTTCTGATCGTCAAGTAAGCGCAGTACAGCTCCGCTCAATCCTACCAACCTTGGCGTAGCGGCAGTCCAGCCGCCGCCCGGGCGTCGTTTTCGAAGTCCTTGGCCATTACTTGGCTGGGGCCCCTCCATAGAACGAGTGCAGTGTTAGTTTTGGATGAATGTTTTTTATTTATTACTTATTACTTCATCCAATTCTTAGGTCTTATCGAGATCGCGTCGATGTCATAGGCTGGGGGAACGAAACCATGCGCGCTGGTCATTGGGTTTTGATTGGGTTGCTGGTGGCGGGACTCGGCGTCACGCTTGGCGCTCGTCGCCATGCCCGAATCGGCGCCAGCGCGGTCGAGAACATGCCGCCGGGCGGCTGCGGCGGGCCGCCGGTCGAGGGCGACGTCGACCCGGCCAACCCTGGACAACACCAGCAGGGGCTGACCGGCCCTGGCGACACCAGTGGTTACATCGGGCTGAGCAGCTTTGGCTCTGGTACCAATGCGGGCGAAACCATCGGCAGCGACTACTTCGCGTTTAACTGGTGCTCTACTGGTTACGTCTGGCTCGGTGATTTCAACGGGGACGGAAGGACCGACCTGTTGTGTCGCGATGCGAGTAGCTTTCGCGTTGCTGTTATGGGAACAGACTTTGACACCGCAACATTTACCACCCTGACCAACTGGTGTCCCACTGGTGCGCTCATCGGGGTTGCCGACTTCGATGGCGACGGCAAGTCGGATGTCTGGTGCCATGACATCAACGCCTACGCCAACTATGTTGCGGTTTCGCGGAGCACCTACTTCGACACCACCTTCTGGGGGCCGCTTTATAGCTGGTGCGGTGGCGGAATGGACCTATTGGTTGCCGACATCAACGGCGACAAACATTCCGACCTGATTTGTCAGGAAAGATCGTCGGGCAACATTTACACCGCGATCGGCGGCAGCATGTCCTTCACCAAGTCAGTCTCCACCGTGAATACCGGCTGGTGCGCGGGCCAAAACGGCACCAGCACCCGGTTCGGCCTCGGCGACTTCAACGGTGACGGCAAGGCCGATCTTTTTTGTCATACCAATTCCGGCACCCAGGCGATTGGGACCTGGAGCGGAACCACCTTTGCAACTACCTATCCGAGTGGAACCACCTGCAAGGCGCAAGGGAGCGAGAACGGCGTACTCGGCACCGGCGATTTTAATGGCGACGGCAAGACCGATTTTTGGTGTACCTATCCCACCGCCTATCCGGGCCAAATTTGGGTCGATGTCAACCAAGGTAGCTCGTTTGCCCAGCAGCTTTGGTACGGCGCTCCCGGTTTTTGCAAAACCGGAACCCTCCTCGCCAACAAAGGGAACTGGGATCTTCGTTTCGACGATTTCAATGGCGATGGCAAGACCGACCTGGCCTGCGCGAGCCCCACTTTTAGAATTAACACACTGCTGTCGGCGTCGCGCTACTCGAGTTTCGTCGATGGTTCGCAGTGGACGCGCGTGGCCGCGTGCTCTGGTAACTTCGCCCAGTTCCCGATCTTTCCTATCGGTGGCGACTTCAACCACGACGGACGCACCGACATCGTTTGTCAGGACCACGGCAACGACGGAACCTCTGGCTACGTCAATGCCCACACTTCCAATGCGGCTGGTATCAAGTACCAGGGCGGCGCATTGCTGCTCAATCCCAAGGTCTACTTAATTTATTACGGCACCTGGACTGCGGCCCGTCAGGCGCTGGTCAAGCAATTCGTCACCGACTTTGGCAATTCGAACTATTACCGCACCGTGATTATCACCTACACCGACAGCTACGGCCGCTCACCCGTCGGCAACTATGCCCTTGGCACCACCGCGACCGACAACTACTCGCAAGGAAAAACCGTCAGTAGCATCGCCAATGTGGTCAAGACTGCCCGTCAAAATGGCATGGTTGAGGATACCAACAGCATCTATTTGGTGGTCACCTCGGATGACGTCACGGTGACCGAGGCCAACGAATGTGGCGTTCATGGCATCGGCAAGTTTGCCGACGGAGTGACCATGAACTACGCGGTCGGAAAATTGCCAAAAACTGGCGGCGGCTGCATATACGCCAATAAATCGACCAGCCCGAACAACGACATCGCTGGAGATGCATTGCTCACTATCGTAGCGCACGAGATTGTCGAAGCGATCACCGACCCCCAAGATCCAAAAGTCCCTGCGACCGCAGCCTACTACTGCAGCACCTACGATAATATGCGCACGAAGTGTTGGGAAAACGTTGACTATTGCGTCGGCATCTTTGGCGATGTTCAGACCATAAACAACGCGTACTACAACCTAACCGTGAGCTCGCACAAATACCTCATCCAGTCGATGCTCACGGTCGTTGACTCAAAAACGGCATATTGCACCATCGTTCCCAATTAGCACCAACGCCGTTGACCTAAGACCGCTCATACTGAGCGAAGCGCAAAGCGCGTAGTCGAAGCATCCTTCGACAAGATAGAGGACGAGCGGATTTGTGGCGCTAAGAAGAGCGGATTGGTGCGCGCATTGGAATTAGCGCCCTACATCAAAGCGATCGGGCTGTGATAGCCTGGCGGCGTGCGTTTTCCGCTGGCCCTTTTAGGGGCACTCCCGGCGTTTTTGGCGATGTGGTACGTCGACCGAATCGACCGGCGACGGCCGTTTCCACCCGGTGCGCTGCGCAAGGTTGCCATCGCTGGCGCACTGTCGACGCTTCCTGTCATTGTGATCGAAATTCTGCTCGGGAAAATTAGCCGGCCACTACTTTCCGGTTACGGGCAGCTGCTATTTAACGCGGTGGTGATCGCAGCTGCCACCGAAGAGCTGGCCAAACTTGCGTGTGTGCGCTGGCTGGTATGGAAAAAAGCACGGTTTGACGAGCGGCTCGACGCGATTGTTTTTGCCACCCGCGCCGGGCTCGGTTTTGCTCTGGTCGAAAACATTTTCTATTTGTGGTCGGCGCGGTCGGCCGACAATTTCTTGGCCATGTATCTTGCGCGTGCTGTGCTCGCGGTGCCAAGCCACGCGATTTATGCTGGCGTCATGGGCTACTTCATCGCTCGCAGGCAATTTGATCGCTCTGGACCTGGCTTACTCGGCGGTTACCTCATCGCGGTCGCGCTTCATGGCGTCTATGACAGCGCCGTTTTCATTACCCCACAATTAGACCAGGACGGCTATTGGCTACTGGCGCGCCTGTTGGCACTGCTACCGGTGGCGGTGGTGGCGGGCGGTTTTTGGGCGCTGCGCCAGATGGCCACGCGCGCGCTTGCAGCCGATGACATCGCCTTTGAAGCCACCG